>JAHFGR010000057.1:0-2931 GCA_023247345.1 Microcaldota archaeon
AAGGCGATGAGTCAGTTGATTTAAATTCCATCGACTCTTCTGAAGAAACGAAGAACGAGAGTGACTCTGAAGAAGAGGATCCTGGTATTAATACTGTCGAAAAAATGATTAAAGAAAAATTTGATGAAGTCGGATTAAAAGTTTATACTCTAATTGATGGTTCAAGAACGACCGACGAGATAATGAAGGAAACCGGGGTAAGTGATAAAAAACTTGTTGAGATACTAAATTTTTTGGAGGATAAGGGCATAATAAAAATGGAAGGCCAAGGAAGCAAGGAAAGTGCTGAAATTACTGAGAAGCCAATAACCGAAAGTGGTATCGGAGAAGTTTTGGGACCAGATACCGATGTCATGGGGCAGGATCCAAAAGGTTTTCCAACTGTAGATATTCCGGTAAAATTAGGGATTGACATAATAAAGAGTTTAAAACTCAAGGCTGATCTTATGTTCAAATATGGTGACAAAGGTTCTAAAGTATTTGATACCATAGATGGTAAAAGTGATGTGTTGGATTTGGCGCTTAAAACTAATTTAACCCTTTATGCACTTTCAGATATAATCAACTTCCTTTTGCAAAATGGTATACTGATAATGAAACCGCTCACTAGACTTGAAATAAAGAAAAAATACGGCGATCCTGGTTTTTCTATATATAAGAAATATGGTCGTGAGGGGGTTCTGCTCTATGAGTTGATAGACAAGAATCTTTCCATAAAACAAATGGCCGAAAAGATTACAAGGGATAAAGAAAAATTCCTTGAAATGTTCTTATTCATAAGAAAAGTTCTTAACATTGAGATACCAATTGATAAGGATGTCTTGATGAAACAATTAAATTAATAGCAGATATACCTGTTGTGATGGTATCCAGCATATCGCATTTTCTAAACACGTGAGTTGAACCACAAGAATGTCGAGAGTTCCGCCTGCTTTGACATCGCTTCGATGTCAAATATTGACGAGGTTTTTTCGCAAACTCGTCAATGCTTCGCAGGCTGATGAATCGACACACAGTTTGGCTAGCAATATTAAAAATTTTTATTACCTTATCCAGACTGTGTGGACACACAGATATCTATTTTTTTATTTTTAAAATTAAACCTGTAGTGCAAGCGCCGCCACAGGCAGCGCCGGACTTCTACAAGGAAGCACTACTGGACGTGAAAGTATGATTGTAGACATACCATCAAAATTCTCGGTGCAGCAGACAATTCAGATTTTCAAAACAAGAGATATGTCCAGAAACAGGATATTGCGCAGAAAAAATCGTCAGAGTTTTCCTAGAGCGAGCACCTCGATAATACGGCGGGGTTTGCCCGCCGTAGCGGCGCGAGCAGGAGGGTTATAGGGGTGCAGCCCCTATCTTCATTATTCTGCTTAGAGCTATTCTTTCCAGTTGCAATGGATTTCCTCGGTTAATCAATGTGGGTTTTCTTTTTTTTGTTACCTTCAATAAACTTAACAAATTTTTTTTCCTGTCTTTACCAAAAAATACTGCCAGTGCTTGATTGCTCTTTGGCCTTGAGTAATCCATCGCGCTTTTTATATCGCGTTTGCCAGTAAGCCAAAGTAAGAACTCGTATTTCTTCTTTTTAGCCAGGTTCTTTTCTTTCCTAAAGTTTCGTTCAGATAAAAATTCCGCTAGTTTGATCTCTTCTTTGGATTCAACTAGAGAAGGATCAACCAGAAGCACGCTCTCCTTTTCACACAACCGTAAAGCTGTTTCGGTCGTGACTGAAAATTCAATTAATAGCGTAATCATAATGTTTTAAAATTGTATATATCATATTAAATAACATTCTAATACTCTAATCTAACAGTTGATAACTATATTATTTTAGGCTTAGGCAGGTGTATCATCATGCAACAATACCACAAACCGCATACTAAGAAAGTAAGCTCTGGGACTGGAGGAAAAAGAATTAAATTTAGAGATAAAAAACTAGCGCATATCGGTGGTGTTTTTGCTTCTACAAAAACTGCTCAAACGGATGAGCGTGTGTTAATTCGTGGCAGGGGTGGCACCATAAAGGTTAAGCTAAAACGAGTTGCAATGGTTAATGTTAAGAGAAAGGATGGTAAGATTGTTAAAGCAAAAATTCTTGGTGTTGTTGAAAGCCATAACCCTGACTATGTAAGGCAGAACATAATCACAAAAGGTGTTACTTTGAATACTGAACTCGGCAAAGTTCGTGTGAGTAACCGCGTTGGTCAAGATGGCGTAGTCAATGGCATCTTGATGTAATATATCGGCATCAGCAAAACAAATTCATTTTGTCTAAAAACAATTGGAACCCTTGCAGGAGCGGTCGTACAGATTCTCCTTTAAATTTTTCTTTTTATTAATCTAATCGGCGACTATATGCTTAACTTAAAGAATTTAAACGATCCATTTTCAAAACTCATTTTAGTTTACATCTTTTGGCTCGCTGCATGGGTACTTGCAGGCTCGCTTTTTGAGGTTTATTTTTTTGGGCTCGGGCTTAGTATCCAAGAAATAGTTGGCTCCAGTTTCTTTTGGTGCATTGGCGTCCTAATACTATCGCCTTTTTTTAGAAAAATAGAATCGAAAAAATTCATGTTAGTAGGTATAACCATTGGTTTTCTCGCTGTCTTGTTTTTATACACTTTTAAGATAAGCGAAGCTGCGTTTGTCTATCGCTTCCTAATTAGCCTTACAAATTTCTTTTTCTGGATTCCGTTTAATATTTCTTTTTACGAGTTTAGGAAAGGCAACAACGCAGTTTTAGGTGCACTTTATTATTCAGTTGGTCCGATCCTTACACTCGTGTTACCAGGAGTAGCGGGTTTTATAGCTGCCAATATGGGTTACGGAAATCTTTATGTTTTGGCAATGCTGACTTATTTCATTACATTTGTCCTTGCATTGGTTTTTCTGGAAAATAAGAGGTATAGATATAATATTTTG
>JAHFGR010000057.1:2941-7230 GCA_023247345.1 Microcaldota archaeon
TTGCGCACGCTTATATTCCTAGAAGGATTCGCAGGCAACTTCATGGTGTCTGTGCTAGTCGAAGCAATGCTCCTGGTTTATACTCATGCACCAATAGAATTCGGTGCATTTATATCAGTGACCACAGCAACCTCGGTTTTGGCATCTGCATTTACCGCAAAATTCTCTGATTTACGGAATAGGAGACGTGAATTCATTCTGCTCGCTTCAGCAGCATTTGGAGTCTCTGCCATTTTTACCAGCATTTCTGGCAATATAGCACATTTCCTTATTGGCTCTTCACTTATAGCTTTCGTAAGGACAATTTTTTTCCCGCTTACTTTTGCATTGACAGTTGACAATACTACTGATTTGGTGAGCACAATGATCGGAAGAGAGATTATGCTCAACGTTGGCCGCATGGCTGGAGCTATCCTAGGGTTTTTACTAATGTTTTATTTTCCCATATCAACCGTTCTTTTTGTAAGCGGCGCAGTGCTTTCACTGGTCTACCCGCTAGCGCTTGAGTTCAAAAAGCTGAAACTTTCCAAGATTTAGTTTAGGATATTGTTTTTTAAATAGTTGTAATAATAATTGTATTATGAATTTGTCATCTAGCAACATATCTATGTCAAATACGCGGGCGCATGTTGTTAGCCTTGGCTCTAGTTTTAATTTTCGATTTAACCGCTTGGTAGTTATCTACTAATCTTCTAAGCGATTATAATGCTTAGAAATTATCCTTTTCATAGTCCTAGCGCCCAGAGTTCTGAAAAGCATGATAAGAAGATACGCGTTTGCATACGCGGCATATTTGGTTTGCTTGGTTCAAGAATAGCATTAGCAATAGGCAGGAATTCTGATATTGAATTGGCAGTTGGCATAGCAAAAAACGACCCTACTCTTGCTGATGCTCTTAAAACAATGAATGTGCTTCCAGAAGACATAAGGAAAAAAGTATTCGCTGATAAGATGTATCTTGATGAGCGACATAGCATTGTTCGTGACTTAAATGCTTCGCAAGCTATAACTAAATTCGAACCTGCAGACCAGCTTAACCTTTCTAAAGAGTGCGATATTGTAATTGATGCGGCTAGCCCAGGAAGCATTGGAAAATGGATGGATAGATATTGCGCATTTGATGGAAATATTCTCGTTCAATCTGGCGAATATCCTATGGGGAGGACAATCGCACCACCTTTGGTGCGACAAACGAATGACGAAGGAAATATATTTCGACAAGGCGATTGCGCACTTTCGGGCATTGTTCCGGTTCTTGCCAGTCTAGCACCTTTTGCATCACGCTTTACAATGCATATTCTAACGCAGTATACAGACAAATTAATGGACTATACAACAGACCAACGGCTTGGTTCTACGTATATACGAACCGATGTCAAAGAGCAGGTTCAAAACGAGTTAAATCTGCTATTACCAGAAACAGAACTAGTGCTGCTTGGTGTATCACAGGTTTCTGGCCTTAGCTATTATACTGCAACATTGCTAGTAGAAACAAAATATCCAATATCTGGAAGCGACATAAAAGAATTACTAAGAAGCAAACCGAGAATACGTGTAATTCCTGATTTAAGTTCAACATACGAAATTACGCATTATCATCGGGAGAGACTGCAAGCATTTGGCATGGAGATTCCGCCAATTATCGTTTTCGGAGCTGATTTAAATTCAACAGCAAAATCCACGCTGCTTCGCTTATGCATAGCAATAGATTACCGCTACATAGCAGTACTTCCGAACATAGATGCAATAAGAATGCTTGTGCTTGGGATGGGCGGAGAAGACGCGATGAGGATGACGGATGTGAATATGGGGTTTGATGATGCCAGATTATATTTAGGTGAATTAACTCGCACGCACTAGGTTAATTTCCCCTCCTTTACCTTTTCCGTCTTTAATTTTTCATTTCCTATAAAAAGTTGTTTACTTTCGACAAATGCAAAATGATCCTTAATTCCAAGTTTTATTTTGAAGAAGTCGTCAACGGTTATTTTATATTGAAGAGTTAAGCATTTTCTTCCATCTTCTATATGCACTTTTGTTCCGACTTCTGCATTCGGTGATATTATTTCTATATACCCGTCTTTTGCTTCTGCAACAAGCAGCATCCCCTGGCTCTCTATGCCACGTAACTTAGCTGGTGTGATGTTTCTTAGTACAAGTACTTTTTTGCCAACAATAGCATCCGGTTTGTAGAATTTTGCAATACCGGAAACAATCTGGATCTCACCACCACTAACCTTTACTTTTTCCACAAGCAGTTTTTCAGCATTAGGATGCTGTTCTGCATGCAAAATCTCGCCTACTTCAATGTCTAGATCAGCGAATGAAATGCCAGTATGCAAATTTACGGGATATATCAGTTTATACTCTCCTTCACAAACTTTTTTTATTAATTCACACGCTTCGGTTAAAGCTGCGTTAACCTGCTCTTGCAAATGATTAGGGGAACCCTGATAGTATAATAATACGGCTTTCGAATCTTTTGTAACCTTTGTTTGTTCGCATTGTTTAAGCTCCAATCTACAAATTACTTTCTCGTTATCGATTGCAGCGTATTCTCCCCCCGGTGTCTTTGTAGCGTTCGTGCTTCCGAGTTCTGTGAATAGTTCTTTTCCGTTGCAAACATCTATTCGTACGTTTCCTTTAATTTTGGAAATGTCGTGAGCACCAGCCGAGATGCCTGTCTTAAGACTAATCAGATTGTAGGAATCGACTAGCGTATTAATGTTTGGAATTGAGCCGGTCTTTTTGACAATGGCAGATAGCCGTCCGATCGAAGTGTCTTCACTTGCACCAATTTTTTTATGGAGCGCTACATAATCAGAATCTTCAATATCGAACTGTTGTGTTTTTAATTTTTCTAATAGGACGCTCTTGTTCGAGATTTTTTTAGGATAAACTATGGCGGCCGCAGCCTTTATCCCCAGTGCAGTTGCTTTGGAAGTAACCTCGAAATTCGGTTCTTTTACTGCTCCCTGTTTTGCACTTTCCTTTTTTTCATGCTCGAGCTTTCTGAATAAAACTTTTGGCTCTCCAATTACATGCCCCATATCGATAGAAAGTTCACCAAGATCATTCCAGTTCCCGGGTTCAATATTTAATTGTTCGAATATCTCAGCACTTTTAATCGGCAAGAACGGTGCGATGAGAATGGCAAGGTCCTTTACAGCATTGATTAGAATATATAGTTCAAGATTTGGACTTAGGGCGTCCTTTTTTTGTTTTATCATTTCCCAGGGTTTTAAATCTTGGAAAAATTTATTCCACGCACTAGAAAGCGCCATTACTTCCTGTAAAGCTTCTTTTAGTTTGAAATTTTCAAGAAGCTCTGTGCTTGTTTTTATTTTTTCTAAATGAAAAGATGGAAAACATGCAGGTGTGTCAAGTGTCGGAAAACGAGGAGTTTTACCATCAAAATTATTTTTTATGAAGACAAGCGTCCGGTTAACTAGATTTCCCAAGTTTGCAAGCAGTTCGCTGTTGTTCTTTTCAATTAGCACCCGCTCTGCGAAATCACCATCTTCAAAGGTTGAAACCTCACTTAGCAGGCAGTAACGCAGTTCATCGACTCCATACCTATTAATTAGATAAAAGGGATCGACTACATTACCGAGCGTTTTCGACATTTTTTGGCCTTCTACTGTGATATAGCCGTGAACAAAAAGGGATTTTGGCAGTGGCAAACCAGCAGAAAGTAGCATTGCGGGCCAGTAAATCGCATGAAATTTGATTATGCCCTTCCCAATAACTTGGATTTCTGGTGGCCACCATTTATTAAAAAGCGTGTCTTCAATACTGTACCCTACTCCGCTAAGATAGCAGGTTAACGCGTCAAACCATACATATATAATTTGACTATCATCACCTGGCACCGGAAGTCCCCAACCACGAGCCCGCTGTACCGAACGGGAGATGCTGAAATCCTCGAGCCCCTGTTTAATAAAACTAAGTACCTCGTTTTTTCTGCTCTCTGGATATATTCTCAGCCCATCATTTTCAACCAATTCTTCAAGTTGCTTCTGGTATTTGGATAATCTAAAAAAATAGTTTTCTTCTTCTACTAGCTCTGGTTTTTTTTGGTGCTCTGGACAGAAACTATCTGCAGTTAGTTCGTTTTCTTTATAAAATGCTTCGCATCCTACGCAATATAACCCCCTATATTTTTTCTTATAAATATCCCCTCTTTTTTCGCAAAGTTTCCAAAGTCGGTGCACTGCGGGCATGTGTTGTGTTTTACTCGAAGATTTTACAAGTATATTGTATGAATAACCTACCTTATCCATTAGGTC
>JAHFGR010000058.1 GCA_023247345.1 Microcaldota archaeon
TCGCCTGTTTTAATGAAATCTGGTTTTTGCTGTAACGTTTGTCCTGTTTTTGGATCTTTCTTTTCAAGTATCTCAACTATTTGACCAGCGAATTGTGCGGTACAAATATGGAATACGGGCGTATAACCTGCTGCAATTGCTGTTGGATGGTTTAGAACTACTACTTGCGCAGTAAATTCCGCTGCGACTGTTGGCGGCGAACTTACCGGTCCGGCAACATCTCCTCTCTTAATATCCTTCTTTTCAACACCCTTGACGTTAAAACCAACGTTATCTCCAGGTAAACCTTCTGTCAATTCTTTGTGATGCATTTCTATTTTCTTTGCTTCACCTTTTGCTCCTGAAGGCATGAAAACTAATTGATCACCTGGCTTTAATTTTCCTGTTTCAATTCTACCTACTGGTACAGTACCGTGACCGGTAACTGTTAAAACATCCTGAATTGGAAGTCTCAATGCTTTGTCAAGGAATTTTGGTGGAACTTGTAGTGAATCTAAAACTTCTATTAATGATGGGCCATTGTACCATGGCATATTTGGTGATTTCTTTGTTACGTTGTCTCCTACATATCCAGAACATGGAATAAAGTGCACTGCTGCAGTCTTATAACCTATACCAGTTAGTAATTTTTCGACTTCTGCCTTTACTTTGTTGTACTCTTCTTGTTTGTATCCTACTGCGTCCATCTTGTTTAAATTTACTACTAGTTGGTTAAGACCAAGAACTTTTGCCAAGAACGCATGCTCGCGCGTCTGTGGTTGAATGCCATCCTTAACTGATACTACAAGTACTGCGGCATCTGCCTGACTGGTTCCTGTAATCATGTTTTTAACAAAGTCTCTGTGACCTGGAGCGTCTATAATCGTGAAATAGTATTTTGCTGTTTCGAATTCCCTGTGTGAGATATCGATTGTAACACCGCGTTCACGTTCTTCTTTTAATTCGTCCATAACGAAAGCGAATTCGAACGTTGCTTTGCCGACTTTTGCTGCTTCTTCCTTTAATCTGTTTAAAACCTGCTCGCTAATAGCGCCAGTTTCATAAAGCACTCTACCGACTGTTGTTGACTTACCTGAGTCAACGTGCCCAATAAATACTATGTTTAGGTGTTCTTTCTTTGCCATCTAAATCAATCCTCCATTAGATATTCTGAATAGTAGTTTTTTCTAGGTGATCTATATCGACCTAAAATAAGTAAATTAGATTAGTAAGGAGATGTTTTTAAATGTTACTCTGTTTTTGGGCAAGCCTAAGTTGTACGTTTTTGTGAAACTTTAATGAAACAGTTTTGGACGAAACCATTACTCTTAGTTTTGATGAAACTTTTCCCAAAAGTTTCATGAGGTGAGAATGGTTTGCCGAAGCTCCACCTCACCTCCCACATCTCGCTCAACATGAGCATCAATTCTTTCAAGAAGACATTTAAATATCTCGCCTTTTCATTCGTAATTTTAAAGTAACAAAATAATATAAATTACCATTAAGAAAATGGTTTAGCAAGAAAACTAGACGCGTTTATTTAAATATTGCTTTCCTATTAAGCTTATGTTAGCAAAGGGCATACCAGCAGATGATATTAATTTTGATTTTCTCTCAAAGATAATACCAATAAATGTCGAAAAAAGGTACAAATACACGGCCCCAGAAAAAAAACAGAAAAGGAAAGTTTATCTAGCCCTGGGGGCATTTTTTATTATCTTAATAATTGCAGTTGCTATTTTCTTCTTGTTCTTTGCAAAAAAACCCGAACATAAGATAGATATATTTGTTCCAGATATACCTAAACAAAATCTTTCTAATAATTCAATGCTTTGTGATGATAGTTGTCAATTACAAAGTGCCATAAAATCCAAAGTAGTTTCTAATTGTGAAAAAATTAATAATAGTAAAAAACAAGATTGTTTTGAAGCATTAGCAATAGAATCGATTGACGCATGCTTAAAATTAGATAACTATTCACAAAAGAAAAACTGTGTTGAACTACACGCAACAAAAAATGAAGACGTACGATTATGTGATAATCTTGACCCGAACGATGCTATAGGTTGCATTGAAAAAGCTGATCCATGCTATTATAAAACTGATGAAAAACAACTTTGTAAAGCGCTTTTAAAAAATAATTACAGTTTTTGCGAAAAGGACGAGCAATGTCTTTTCACTTTTGCACAGAAGACTAAAAATGTGAATGCGTGTTCTGATATAGACACAGTATACAAACAAAGTGCGTGCGCCAGCGTTACATTAAGAAAAGATCAGTGCATTAGTTTGCCAAAATTAGATGAAGTAGACGCTTGCAGAGAAATATATTCGATAGAAACTAACCAATCAGACGAATGCGGTTTTATCCGTAGCGATACTGTATACGCGGTTAATTGTTATGCTTATTTTGCAGAGAGGGACATGAATCCGAGTGTGTGCGATGGTGTCGAGATTCTGAAGCGTTGGGACTGCTATAAAAAATATGCGCTAGAAAGTGGCGACATACAAGGGTGCATCCAAATTGATAAATATGCCCCAATATCAAAAGAACACTGCATTATCGATTTTGGGAAATTATACGGCAACCCTCAAGTATGTACGTATTTAGATTTCGATCCAGGTTCGAGAGATGTTTGTTTCAGGGCAGCAATCCAAGATAATTCAAGATTACGTCATGAAAAATGCGCTAATTTAAATAGTGATGAATGGAATGTTCGATGCTATACCAACGCGGCCATACTAGAACGGAATATCAGTATTTGTGATCTACAGGAGAACAAGGTTGATGCGGATTTCTGTAAGACTAATTACAAATAGTATAACAAATCAAAAATAATCTTGCTATACCGAGAACTAAACCTAAAGTTCGTGTTAACAAAAGCAAACTGAACTCTGGGAGATACAAAAACTTAATTCGAGCAGCACATTAAATCTTTTTTTCTTCTTTTCCATCTTCTTCCAGAGCTTGTTCAAAATAGCTCAATTCATGAGTGAATTCTTCATAAGATGCTATTTTTCCTTGCGCAAGCATTATCTCTCTTGCTAGGATATAAAATATTAGCGCAAGCGAGCGTTTTCCTTTGTTATTAACCGGGACTATAAGGTCTATGAATTTTGTTTCATTGTCCGTATCGCAAAGTGCAATGACTGTTACACCTTTCATTGCTGCTTCTGCAATTGCTTGTCTTTCTCCTTTTGGATCGCAAACAAAAAGAATTTTTGGTTCCGCAAATCGCTTATAAGAAAGATTAGTCATTGTACCTGGTACGAATCTACCTTTACATACATTTATGCCAGTTAATTTTGAGAATTTTATTGCCGGATTGCCCGAGTAAGCGCGCGATGCAACTATCAACACTTCTTCTGGTTTATATTTTGCAAGTAATTTTGCAGCACTAAGTAAGCGATTATCTGCTTTTCTTAAATCTAAAATAAATAGTCCATCATCTCTGCGCTTAAATACGAATCTTCGCATATCGTATGTTCTGATTTTTGTTCCTATATGTATTCCTGCTTCCAAATAATTTTCCTGCTTTACAAGCAAACCTGTTTTTTCTACCATCGATACACCTCTATTCAACTCCAAATTTAGTATACTGCGATCCTTTACTAAGGCGAGTCATGCGCCTTTCCTTCTTAGTGAGTTTATAAAAATAAATGGGACCGCCCAGATTTGAATTTCCCCCAGCTTTTTTAGCGAGGCAGTTTTTGGGCTGCCTTTTTACTAAAAAGGCAGACTGGGATAACGAACACCCCAAGCTCGCAGGATACCAGGTTCGGTGTTTTAACTTTACCTCACGATCCCAACTGTATTAATACTCATATATTCTCATTCTTATAAAATCGTCGCTTTTCTAATATTTTCTATGGAGACGCAGTCTAATGCATACCTATGCTGCGTCGGTATTTTGATGTCCTCTATAGTTCGCTCGGTAGTTCCGTGTATTTCTAATATCTATATTCTCGGATATTTTGAGATCTTTTCAATTATTTCTACATGTGAAACAAACATTCTTCTACAGCAATAGCGTTCTAATCCCAAATCATTTAAAGCTGCTTCTGCCCCTTTATCTTTTGATAATGTCTTATACTGTTCGTATAAATCTCCGATAACTGCACCGCAACTAAAACATCTAACAGGAAATTCCATCTTACTATACCCTCCTTATGATTTTGCTCTACAAACAAATCTCTAATTCTCTTATGCAAACGCTACCTGTACGATTTCTGGAATCTTGCACGAGCCTTTGGTCCTTTAAACTTCTTTGTTTCGACTCTTCTGACATCTTCTATTAGCAAGGATCTATCTATCTCTAAGAATTTTTCTTTTAGTTTTTGATCTGGGAAATATTCTACCAATGCATTAGCAATTGCAGTTCTGGTTGCTTGTGCTTGACCCATTGCACCCCCACCTAAAACGTTTACACTTATGTCAACGTTTAGTGCTTCTGGACCTAGATAGTTCAATGGTTGTCTAACAATTTCTCTTATATATTTATTAGAATAGTAAGCATCTAATTTCATGTGATTTATTCTGACATTTCCTTTCCCAGGAGTTATGGTTGCTCTTGCTATACTCTCCTTTCTTTTACCTCTAGCAACTACTGCTTGGCTCTTCTTTTTTCTTTTTCTAGTTGTTTTTGGCTCCTCTTTCTTATCATCTGTTTTTTCATTTGTTTGCTGCGTGGCAAGTTCTTCTTTCTCTATTTTCTTTCTTTTTGTTACCTTGCGTTCTTTTTTAGTAGTTTCATCAGGAGTTTTCTCTTCTAGAGGTTTATTAGCATCGATTTGCTCTGGTTTTTCTTTCTCAGTATTCTCTTGCTTTTTTTCTTCCATTCATAATCACTCTCATCATGCATTATGGCCTAAATTTCTACAAAGTTCTGAAATAGTTATCGATCTGCGGACTGATTTAACTACTGACGTCTCCAGCGTTTTTCCTTCTAATTTTTTCGGATTTCCAGTATAAACGAACAGTCTCTTATATGCCTCTTTGCCTCGTGATCTTTTCCAAGGTAGCATTCCTCTTATTATTCTTCTTACGAGCATATTTGGTACTTTTGGCCAAGATGGCGAGCGCTCGGGGGTTCCTTTATGTTGGATTCTTCTTCTTTGTTTGTAATGTTCTATAATCTCTGCCGGATTACCAATTATTACCAGATTTTCAGCATTTACTAAATGTACTTGCTCGCCTTCTAGTAATTTTTTTGCAATTTGGGAAGCAGCGCGCCCGATTATAAGATTTGTTCCGTCAATTACTAACATTTTTTCACCGTTAAGTTAATATTAAAACATTTTTACCTTCTGGATTATTAGCGAATAGTTCATCTATAGATACTGTTTTTCCACCTACACCATGAATTAATTTTTTCGCACTTTCGCTGAATGAGAATGCTGCAACAGTTGCTTTTTTCGAAATCTGCCCCGTGCCGAGAACTTTTCCAGGAACTAAAATAGTTTCGCCATTTTTTACATAAGCGTCGAGTTTGTTTAGATTAACTTCAACTCGCATTCTTCTTGGCTTTGCTAGTTCGTAAGCTACCTTTCTCCAAATCGGCTTAGTAGCAATGCGCAATTTTTGAATTAGTTCGATTGTTTGCGAATTATCCTTTCTAATAGTTTTAATTTTGTTCTTGGACATATCAATCACTGTATTCGGCGCTCGACCGAAAATTGCGTAACAATTTTCCTGTCATTGCCTCGCCACATGAATGTGACTAAGAAATAAGTAAATATTATTAGAATGAATATATTTAAAAACTCTCTGAAATCAGTTCGCTAACTTTCTCCTTTATCTCCTTATTGTCAATGCGGTCAATTGCCGAGCCAAGGAATCCTTCAACAATCAGGTTTCTCGCCTGCTCGCGCTTTAATCCGCGCGCCATCATATAAAATATCTTATTCTCATCTATCTGGCTCACAGAAGCTGCATGACGCGAACTAACATCATTGTTTTCAATTTCAAGTTGCGGATTAGTATCTGCTCGCGCACCAGGATTTAGTAGCATAACGTGCTCATCTAAAAATGAATTCGCACCGCTTGCATGTTTTTCGATTTTTATCATTCCATCTACTTTCGCAATTGCAGTATCCTTTGCAGTTCCTTTCACTAAAATATTTCCGCTAGTATTCTTTCCAATATGAAGAAGCGTTGTATCTATTTTTAATTTTTTTTCACCGTTAATTGCGAAAATTTCTATATCATATGCCTCTGATCCATCGCCTTCTAATGCATTAATAATTTTTGTATTCCCATTGCCAAGATAAATCGTGTTAGAATAAATTCTTGCATATGCTTTTGCGATATTTTTCTGTTCAAGCGAGCCGTTTTTTTGGATTATGTAAGATTTAAGCTCAGAATTCTCGCCAACTGTGATTTCGATTTTTCTGTCTTCTTTTATTTCGCCAATTAGATTTACTTTTGCATTATTGCCAATAACTATGCGCTCTTCGCTCGCATTGAGATCGTTTAGATTAATCGTAGTATTTAAATTATCAACAATATCCATAAATTTTAACCTACCGCTCCCTCGAGTTGAATTTGAATAAGTCGATTTAGCTCAACAGCATATTCCATCGGTAATTCTTTTGTAAAAGGTTCTAAAAATCCCTGGACAATCATTGCTAATGCTTCCTGCTCTGGAATACCGCGAGACATTAAATAGAATACTTTATCGCTTCCAATCTTGCCGACTTTTGCTTCATGACCAATTGTAGTTGTATCCTCATCGACTTGCACGGTTGGATAAGTATCGCTTCTTGATTTTTCATCAAGCATGTAAGCATCACATTGAACGAAGCTTTTGCAGTTTTTTGCCCCGCGAACTACTTTAACTAATCCACGATAGCTTGTTCTGCCACCGCCTTGTGAAATACTTTTTGATATAATTCGCGAAGTTGTATTAGGGGCGAGGTGAAGCATTTTTCCGCCTGCATCCTGTAGTTGTCCTTTACCAGCATAAGCTACGCTTATTACTTCGCCACGCGCACCAGGTTCTTTTAATACTACGCATGGATATTTCATGGTTATTTGTGAACCGATATTCCCGTCAAGCCACTCAACGAATGCATTTCGATATGCTACTGCGCGTTTGGTTACGAGATTAAAAACATTATTACTCCAGTTTTGAATCGTAGTATATCTTATATGCGAGTTCTCCATTGCAATAAGCTCGACAACTGCGCTATGCAAAGAAGATGCGGAATAAATTGGTGCTGTGCAGTTATGAACTATTACTCCATTTGCA
>JAHFGR010000059.1 GCA_023247345.1 Microcaldota archaeon
TTTGCGATTTTTATCGCGCCAGCATCCGGATTGTTTGTCAATAAAACTTTTATTTCTGCACTAACTTCTCCCTTTTTTATCCCATTAATAATGGCATGGAAATTGCTACCTCTCCCGCTTGCGAGGACTGCGATTGAAATTTTTTTCATTGCTTATCAACTCTTCTCTTAGTTAATCTTGTTAATATGTAAATTGTTGTAACAGCAAAAAAAGTAACTAATAATGCAGCAAATAGTTTATACTGCCAGATTCCACTTGCGGGTATAAAAGTGCTGATGGTATCTTTTATAGCATCCTGCCAGAAAAGTGCCGCAACGAAACCCAAACTTGCAACCATAAAAGTAACTATCTTATCTGAAAGTTCGTTGCTTATTTCTTTGGCGACATCAGTAATTTTTTCCACCATAAGATTTCACCTGAGTAATCTCTTATCACTAACAACTACATCTATTTTTTGATCATGCTCGTGCCTTGGTATTTTATCGACTATTTGGATATCAAAGCATATGCCTATCCGTATGCCATTCAGCGTTTTTAATAGTTTATCATAATAACCTTTGCCATAACCAAGGCGGTGCATATCTAAGTCAAACGCCAATGCAGGAACAACAATTACATCTGGTGCCCTTTCGCTTTTTATCTTTGTTTTTGGTTCTAGTATTCCGAATTTGGCAGGCGCAAGATCATCGAAAGAAGTAAATTTTATTAGCTCGATTTCGTGATTTGTATGCGGAACCAGAACTTCTTTATCAAGTGCAAGCGCATTCTTTATCATGTCGAGCGTTGCAACCTCGCTTCCTTTTGAAACATAAAATGCAATGCACTTTGCAGATTTGAATTCATCAAGTTCAAGTAGCATTCGCATTATTATTTTGCTTTTTTCCATTCGTTCGCTTTCGCTAAGCGCATTACGTTTTGCCAGTATTTCTTTGCGAAGCTCGGTTTTTGAAGTATTAGTCATACTTTTAATTTGTTTTCAAGCATTTTAAACTTATGGACTTTGATAAAACTATCCTAATTAAAGGTCAAAATTTTAATATTCAGTATCTAGACAGCGATAACAAAAATGCAGTTGCTCGTATTAAAGAAAATCTAATAACAATAAAACTCCCTAGGAGATGGCCACATAAGGCAAGATTAGAAGCAGCAGAAAACCTGGAAAAACGAATAATAAAGAAATTAGCAAAACCACAAAAAAAAATTAAAGCAGTGCCAGAAAACCTAACAGAACAAGAAAAGAGGCAATTCGCATGCAACTCTCTTCCAACAATATCCGCAAGGATCGACGAGTTTAATTCATCTTACTTTAATTCGCACCTTGGCAAAATAAGAATAAGAAGTAATCTTACGAACTGGGGGAGCTGTTCGACAAAAAACAATATCAGTATAAATTTTGCATTGTTATTCCTGCCACAAGAGTTATTAGATTATGTCATTGTGCATGAACTAGCACATACAAAAGTGCGCAACCACTCGCAAAGATTTTGGCAGATAGTTGGAAAAATATTGCCCGATTATAAAAATAGGAAAAAAGAATTGAGGAGATATAGCTTGACAAATTAAAATAAAAATATCAAAAATAGATATGTTTATATATATTTTTAATATAAGTATAATTATGAAAACCGAACAAATTCAAATTATGCATTCTCCGACATTGAACACAGTGTTAATGGTAGAAAAAGTATTGCAAGAAGCCAAAGAGATCATAAAAATTTCAGAACTAAAAAGAAGACTACCAAAAAAAGTGATGCATAATACGCTTTTACAAATTTTAGATTATCTCCAGGAAAGCGGTAAGATTCTTATTACCACTAAGGGAGTAGTCTGGATTTATCGTCCTCCTGCAGAATTGGAAAAACTCAAAGAGGGCGGATTAGAAATATGAAAGATAAAAGACCCGTGCGGATTATTTTAAAGGATCAGGCTAAGTTAGAATTTGAAGAACTTAATAAAATCGTTGGCGAACAACAAGCTAAAGGTATTACTAATTCAGAAGAGATACAACTTATAATAAACTATCCGGATATCGAAAAAGGTAGGTTTTATATTATTAGAAATTTCTAAACTTAAAAAGCATTAGTGATCAAAATGGGACTTCAAGAAAAACTAGCTGAATTAGAAGCAGAGCTTGCGCGCACGCAAAAGAACAAAGCCACTGAATTTCATATCGGAATATTAAAATCAAAAATCGCGCAAATACGCCGCCAGTTAATCTCGCCAAAAAAACACGGGGCAGGTAGTGGAGGATTTGACGTAAAGAAAAGCGGGGATGCAACTGTTGCGATAATCGGCCTGCCAAGCGTTGGTAAGTCTACGCTACTAACAAAAATTACAAAAGCAGAAAGCAAAATCGCCGCATACGCGTTTACTACACTAAAATGTATACCCGGGATTATGGAATACAAGGAAGCTAAAATTCAAATTCTTGATTTGCCCGGCATAATCGAAGGTGCAAAAGAAGGAAAAGGGCGTGGCCGTGAAGTAATCGCAGTTGCAAGAGGTGCTGATCTGATCTTGGTTCTTCTTGACGCAGCGCACCCGCAACAATATAATTTAATCGTTAGCGAGCTTGAAGGCTTTGGAATTAGAATAAATAAAAAGCCTCCGAATATTATTGTGAAAAAAACATTGCGAGGCGGAATAAACATCGAGCACACTGTTAAATTAACAAAAATTGGCGAAAGAGAAGTTATGGCAGTGTTAAATGAATACGGATATTATAGCGCAGACGTAGTTTTTAGGCAGGATGCAATACTTGATGATCTTATAGATGTGATTGAGGGTAATAGAGTTTATATTCCGGCTATAGTTGTGGTAAATAAAATCGATTTAGTTGATAAAAATAAGGTAAAGTTGCCAGTGGATTTTATTCCGATTTCAGCAGAGAAGAATTTCAATATTGACTTATTAAAAGAAGCGATTCATGCAAAATTAAATTTCATAAAAATATTTACAAAGCGCCGCGGCGAAAAAGCAGATTTAGAAGAGCCGCTTATAGTTAAGCGAGGTATAACCATTGGAATTGTTTGCGATCTGCTTCACAGAGATTTGCGCAAAGAATTCAAATTCGCATTAGTATGGGGCAAAAGTGTTAAGCATCCTGGTCAGCGTTTGGGTTTGGAACATATTTTACAGGATGGGGACATTTTACAGATTGTAAAGCGATGAATTAGTATACATTATCGTGATGGTCAAATTCCAAAAAAGTTATAACCCCCCCCCATTTTTATCAAATGTAAAAATAATAACAAAGCTTCCGATGTGTGCTCTTCTTTTTCCTTTTAAAACATTTTGCAGAGGTTTATGCTGTTCGGGTTTTGGACAATTTCTTCCATCTTTTTCTCTAGTCTTTCATATAATTGAAAATCATGTTTTTTGAGCTTCTGGAGCCTTTTAAGAAAATGTTTATCATAATCAATTAGATAAGTCACTTTATCACTACTCATCCAGTTTGTCTAGGTGCGCTGACATTTCTTTTACTGATTTAAACCTAACTTTCTCGCCTTTATTAACTCTTTTTTCAGCCTCAAGAACTCGGTTAACAAAATCTTCCTTAAATTTAGGTTCGTGTAATAGTTGTTCTAATACTTGTACCATTTCCCTGTATCTTAATAACTCGACGTATTCTGTTCTGGGTATACTAACGTTCTCCATAAACTTCACCTAAAAATTATTATAATTATGACTTTTTATTTATATCTATTGATTGTGAAGCGATAAGTTTATCTGTTCGCTCTAATTCTATCAATTAATTCGGGTTCGTCAGTTCGATATAATTCTAAAGTTTTTATAAGCGCAGTTTTATCTTTTGCAAGTGCAAATTCAGCAAACCCTAATGTTAAGTCTAATCTTATTGCTAGTTCTTCAGTTAAAGTAAGCTGCCTACCAACTCTTCTTTCAGCATCTAAAACATGGATTAAAGCAATTCTGTCCATCGTAACGCTGTCGCCATCCTGGAATCGACTCGGGCTTTCTATTTTGAAAAAGCGCCCGCCCGCACCTTCTTTTCCAGCAATGTACATATACGAGTCTACAAATTCTTGGTCTATAAGACCACTTACTAAATAAAATTCAAGAAACTTACGAATATCTCTTAGACTTTTTGCAGGCATTACTGATAATGGTTTTCTCTTTATAAGATAATCAAAATTTCTTGCAAAATGCTCATCCAAGTCTGTTGCTCTTGTTACTTTTCCAGCTACAAGTCTTTGTCCATCATGTCCGTCAACTAATTGCGAATATGCTTTTTGTCTTTGCGGTACCATTTGGAAAGGAAGGGTATGTCTTGTTGAATGATCATCTGGTGTAGCACCTATAACCGCATCGCGCTGTGCCACTTCTTCTACTCCTGGAAGATAATAACTCCAAGCATGATGGCCTATTTCATGAATAAAATCATGAGTTCCTTTTATATTGATTTTGGCTTCTTTCGCTTCATAATCGCTTCCCATGCCATCGTGCATAGCCATTTTTAAAAGAGGGTCAGCAAGCAAACGCGTTAAAAGTACTTTTGGCAATATTTTCAAAACAATGTTCGGTTCCAATGTTTTTTCCACTGAAAATGGTTTAACATCTGGATCTTCATCGAGATCGTATCTCTTGGTTACTAATTTCTGTTGTCTATGTACTCTTGACTTAGGATTATCTCGTTTATATCTTGCGGCAAGTCTAGCAAGTGGATGCAATTCTATACCCATCATAACAGTATATCTTCCACCGTTTAAGCCCGTTCTGTGTTTGTCAAATACCATCGTGGCTAGTCCGACTGTTCTTTTTGCTAGTTCCATGCATAAATATATATGTGGTACTTTATAAATGTTTGTATATTGCTAAGAAAAGGCCCCTCTCTCCTGAGGCAAAACTAAGAGTATCGACTATATTCTAGTTCTAGTTGTTCTTCCAATTGTTGCTGGTCTTCCCTGTGTCGGTCCTCTTCTAAACCTTGTAGTTGGTTCTAGAGTTTCACCATCTCTTGCACCAACAGTTCTAAGTATTTCGAGCTGCCTTTGATGCTCGTCTCTAATTTTTGTGATCATGCGAGGTTTCAAACGATACATGTTACGTGGATGACCTGCTTTGGCTAGTGCTAATACATTTCTTACTGTATTTGGCGTATCGCTATCTTCTTGTATTCTCAAAGCTCGCTCTAATTCAGAAGGTGACAATCTCACAGGTACTGGGCACGGGCCGGCCATTACTTCGTTCAATAGTATGTGGGCAACATTGCCATAAGTGCTATTACCTGCTGAGTCTAGCCATACATGGTAGGTAATTGCGGCGCCTACCCCTGGTTGCAGAGCAACTTCAACACCGCTTACCCCGCTTTTCATAGTAGTCGCCCGCGCTCCTGAAACTAACAAATTCATTATTGGCTGGAACAGATAAAGTCCGGCAACGTTTAATGCATTCTCTGACCTTACAACACCGTCTGAAGGAATTAAGCTATAAGCAGCATCATAAAATCGCTGACCTTTTTTGTAATCTTTTAATCGTCTATCTAAGTCCATACCCCCTGCTGCAAGGACAAGATTTGCCTTTAGCATCTCTAGAGGAGTTGCGACTATTGAACACGCGCGAATATAATTCATATAAGCTTGCCTAACCGCTTTGTGGGAAAGCAGTCTTCCTGTAGCAGCTAATCGATAAGTTATAGCCATATTATTAAATCCGGTATCAAATTCGGATTGAAATATTGTTGGATCAAAGTTTAGTTTTGGATTTCCGGTTAAGGTTCTCATGAAAGCCAGGAAACCATCAAAATTATCGCCAATTGCCCTTCCAGAAGAAATCGCACCCGCATTATTCACCGCATTATCTGGTCGATCTACCTGCGTTTCAGGGTCTAAGATCCGGTCATTGTTAAACGCTCGGTTCGTTTGCGCGACTCCTGAAATTTCTTCTGGTTTTTCACCGCGTTTGATTGCGTATAGATACATCAGATGCTTAATGGTAGACTGAAAACTTACTTTTACTGACCCGAAATCTCCGTTTCCAGCAGATAAAATATTTCCCCATAAATCTCCAACTAATGTTACTCGAACTCTCGGATTAATCGTTGTTGGGTCTATTAGGGCAGAAATGTAAGCTGCGGTTGCGCCATACGCGCGGCCCCAAGCAAATCTGTCAATAAGGTCTAATTTTTTTTGAGTAACGCCTATATCTGAAAGAGTAGGTGGCTGGATAAATTGAGGTTTACCTTCTTGTAACTTTCTAATTGCAGCACCAAGTTTAGTATTCTGATTGTGTTTTGTTTTAACCATTTAATCACTTTGACATGTTTGAGATATAACTATAATCTATTTAGAGCAAACTCTTTAAAAACCCATCTAATAACACAAAATACCAAAATTAGAGTTTTTAATCTCTGTTTTTTCATCTTCGCAATCGATTATAAACATTTATTTGTTCATTCTGAAAAAGACATTTGCGATAAAATTATGATAAAAAGAGCAGGCGCTTATAAAAAGCTAGCGAAATGTTAAAACAAGTTCATAGTCTTCTACTTAAACTGCTTCTTCATTTTAGCAAGTAGTTTTTTCTTCGCAGCGCAATCTTTCAACGCATATTCCAAAACTTCAACAATGTTGCTGACTGGAATTATCTTTATCTTCTTTCTTCGCTCGGCGCCTAAATAAACATCCTCAACATTTGTTTTTGGTATTAAAACTATTTGCAATCCGGAATCAATCGCTGCCTCTATCTTTGAGCTGACGCCGCCGACCGGCAGTACTCCACCGCGAATATCAAGCGAGCCAGTCATTCCAACCTCTTGATTGATCGGTGCTTCAGCCAATGCGCTAATAACGCCAATAGCAATGCTTATGCTTGCAGAATCTCCCTCAACGCCTTCATACGTTCCGATAAATTGAATATGTATATCCATTTGCGCAATGTCAGTGCCAATATGTTTTTTCACAATTGCAGAAACATTCTCCACTGCTTCTTTTGCAATTGTTCCGAGCTTTCCAGTTGCAATTACCTTTCCTTCTGATTTGCTAGCAGCAGGTGTAACCTCTGCAACTATTGGCAATACGAGCCCGGCCATTGATTCTCCGAGCACGGCAAGACCATTAACTCGCCCGGTCGCATAGCCCTCGGTAACTATCGTTTGGTATTCTTTTTTCTGTTCAATTATCTTCCTGCCAAGTTGGCTTTCAACCGGATGGAATATTTTTTTAGCTTGCAGCACTTGCTCGCGATCAGTATATTTTAATTTTTT
>JAHFGR010000060.1 GCA_023247345.1 Microcaldota archaeon
GCCCCCTACTGAGCATATTTTTGAAACTGAAGGATAAGAAACTCGGCCCTTTCATCCCACGGCTGAAGCCGTGCTTCTTATGTCTGACTTATTAGGATTTCCCGGGCCGATGCAATTAAAAATAGAACCTATAAATTCTCAAAAATTCTGTGGAAGAAACTAGTCTTATTCCTTCGAATTCTTTGATCTTTAATAAATGGCGATTATCATAAGTAACAATATTTTCGATAATCTCATCGCTATGCATAACTTCCTTATTTCTTTTAATATCTCTTCGGAAAGAAAACATTGGACTTTCTTATGTTCAATTAATTGCAGGATTTGATAGGCTTCTCCTTCCCAAAATGTTCCTGAGATCATGACATTGGTATCAATAGTAATTTTCATTGCCTCATCCCTTTCTCATCTTGTGGATTATGCTATTTACGTCTTCTTGCTTAATCTTCTTTTTCTCTTGTCTTAATGGCCTTGTAATATGCTCCCAAGTCTGGGCGCTCACTTTTTTAATCAATAATGTATCTTCCTCCAAAAAGAAAAGCACTTTCGAACCTTCCTCTAGCCCCATTTCTTTTCGTATATCTACTGGTATAGCTATTTGCCCTCTGGCACTTACCTTCCCCATTTCTAATAGTTCGGTCATATCGTATCACCAAATCTTATTAGTAAGATAAGTCTTATAAATCTTGTGATTCGCAAGAGAGCAACACTATAATATAGAATAAAAGAAATAATTAAATAAACTCAAGCGCAGCTTCGGCATTTAACCCAAGCTTAAGATACTTCAGCTCTTCTTTTGTAAGCCATCTTGCCTCTTTGTGTTCACCGGATATAGTTACACGATCGTTATCTGAGGTACCCTTATAGATCAAATAAATAGCATGCTTTTCATTTCCATCTTTTTGGAATGCGGCAGAAGTAACACCGACAAGCGTGAGTTCTTTAGCAACCAGGGCAGTTTCCTCCTTTAGCTCGCGGTGCGCTGCAGTTAACGGTTGCTCGCCAAAATCAACGCCGCCTCCGGGAAACTCCCAAAGATCGTTTGGACGCTTTAAAACTAGTATTTTATCATTATATGAAGCAATAACATAGACATTAAGCTCTTGGATTTGCATATCATCTGCCTACAGCCTCTAGCCTATTGCCAACGATTATCTCCTTAATCGGATATCAGTCAGTTGTACAATCTTTTCTTCATCTAAGAAGTCCAAGTTTTTATTGCATTTCTGGCACCTAAAAGAAGTATCAGTAGCTATTTCGAATTTTACTATACTCGACGGACCGCATGAAGAGCAAAAATAATGTTCGCCTAGATTTCCGCTAACAAGATCGATTTTTTCTTTAACCTTCAGTTCTACCCAGTTTTTTATGCGTTCGCGATTAAGCGCCCAACTATAAGAATACCAACCAGTTTCATTGTCTTTATCACGGATATAATTTACCAAGCCCTCGCTATGCAACTTGTTCAAAGTTGCGCGAACATCACTTATCTTAAGTTTAAGCTTCTTGGCAAGATCCTCGTCGCTTAAATTGCCATAAAAGTTCCTTACAATTTCAAGTGCGTTCTCTCCTGCTAGATCGATAAGCAATTGCCTAGCGTAAGGTTCACTTAAAATGCTATAAAGTCTCTGCATTTCTAGTTTTTCTTTTTCAGCATATATCTTCTTAATTGCCTTGTCAATATTTTCTTTTTTCTCGAGTTCTTGAGCTTTCAATAGCTCTCTCTTTGATTCTTTCTTTAATTTCTTAGTAGCCGTTATATTGAATTTGGTCTTTAATCCGGCTTTTAGTTGTGCCTTCTTTATTTTGACATTTACTGGCAATTTAGCCTTTATGCGCTTTGTTTTTAGCTTAATTTTAGACTTTGTAGTGTTCTTATGCTTTCTTTTAGGAGCCAAACTATCACCTTCTATTACCACATTATTACGCATCCCGAGTATTTAAACCTATCGTTTCTCGCCTTTTAGAAAAGGCGAACAAAAACGCACAATTTAGGATAGTCATTTCATGAAGGTTTTTTAACCCTAAACTCGAATTAAAATTATGAACATCTATTTGAATTCAATTCAAATCTGTTTATTTTTCTGGGTGAAAAAATGAACATTGCATTCTTTACTGACAGCTATCTACCAAATGTAGATGGAGTTGTAACATCGATCTGCAACTATCGCAAAGAGCTGGAAACCCGAGGACACAAGGTATATATTTTTTCTCCGGGGAGCAAGCAACAAAAAGAGGACAACAAGGATCCAAGAGTATATTATTTTACTTCGACAAGTTTCAAACCTTATCCGGACTATAGAATAGCGCTTTTTAACTTTTTAGCACCTGTGAAGTTGATTAAAGAATATGACATAGACATGATCCATTCGCACGGTATCGCAACAACTGGTTTGGCTGCCATCAGATCTTCACAAAAATTAGGCATGCCTGCTGTGGCTACATTTCATACGATAGTCCCAAATGCATCGCATTATATTACAAGCAACCAGCAATTGCAGACAGTAGTTCATAATGTCGCTTGGAAATATTTAACCTGGTATTACTCGCATTATAAGAAAGTCATAGCGCCGAGCAATTTTGCAAAAGGCTTGTTGGAGGAACGCGGGGTAAAAAACGTCGTAGTTCACCCGTCTGGCATAAATTTTAACAGATACGACGCAGTTTTTAATAGCGGTGGAAACGAAGATGTAAGGAAGATGTTTAAAATAAAAAAAGATGAAAAAATAGTTATTTTCATAGGAAGAATCGCTCTTGAGAAAAAACTCGAGGAAATTATCGAGGCTTCGCCAACTTTGCTAAATAAAATTCCGAAATTAAAAATAATAATTGTAGGAAAAGGACCTGCCTTAGAGCACTACAAAGAACTAGTAAAGAAGAAAGGAATGTGGCAATACTTTTTATTTACTGGCTATCTGGAAGACGAGGTTTTAATTAAGGTTTATTCTATTGCAGATGTTTTTGTTTTTCCGTCCAAATTTGATACGCAAGGACTCGCGGTCATAGAAGCGCTTGCAACAGGCGTGCCGGCAATAGTTAAAGAGAATTCTGCAGTATCGGAATATATAGAAAATGGAAAAAATGGATTTGTTTACTCGAACAACTTTGATCTGGTAGAAAACATAGTCAAAGCAATAAAAAATAAAAATGATATGAGGAAAAACGCTAACATATCAGCTAAAAAATTCGATATAAGAGAAACTACAGAGCAACTGCTGAATGTTTATGAATTGCTAATAAAAGAAGAGAAAATAAAAACTACTCATTCATTGTAAGCAATTTCATTAGCAACTTTGTCCCTTCGTTCACTTTCTTTCGTCTCGTTATAATTTGCTATTTCGATAGCGTCTCTGTCAACATGACTAGTTGTAGGTACAATAACTTGGCCAGTGGAGTTTGAAACTTGATTACATCTCGCCATTTTTGTCTCGTTTTTAATAGAACTACATAAAGAATTGTCCTTGTTAAGGCCGGCTATTTCTATATAGCAGTCTTCTTCATAATCTAATGAAGGAACTTGCTGGCAAATGTTTGCGTCTTTTCTAGCAACTGCGACATTCAAGAAACAACGATCAGACTTTGAATCAGCATATTTGCATGAAAGAAACTCTTTGTTGTATATCGAATATGAGTATATGCATGATTCTCTTTCGCCGGCATCAACTTTTTTATAACAACTCAGAAAATCTGATAATTTCTCTTTTTCCTCTTCTATAAGCGTTGTTGCTAATCTATTCGATATGTTTTTTGGTATTTGAATTTCTGGTTCGGTATTAAAATCGTAGGAAATTAATTTGAAATGAGTGTATACCTGTTGGCCCCTAAACGTATAATTAAAGTACTTCTCATACGCCTGTTTACTGTTTCGATCTACGCAGAAATATCCTGAAAAGAACAGCGGAGAACCAGAGCCGAGGCCAAATCGTGATGCCTCTTGAATAGTTAGTTTTGAATAATCAATATTAAAATTGATTTTTGCGCATTTCCCAAGTTCGAGCTCCTTATCTTCAACACTATTAAAAGTTAAAAGGCCACGTTCTGCAAGTAAACTCGAATCTTCAACTGTTTTTAGCATTTTTTTATCATCTAATAGAGAATCCTGAAACGTACGGATATAATCATTAACATAAGTAGAGTTCTCTGCATACGCACAAACTTCGTCTGATTCTTTTATTGACAAACATAAGACAATAGAATTTTCCATAAAGTATACTGTCCTCTTGCTTAGAGGTATTTGGACGGTAATTTTGGACTCGTTTTTATTTTTTATCAGGGTTGTTTTTACAATATAACCGTTTCTATCTTCTTCATAAGAATAAGAATATTTATCTAACCCCTTACCGACTAACAAAGAAGATAAATATAGGTCTTTTGCTTCTTGATTAATATCTGTAGCATTAGTAATATTAGTTTTTGAGTTGTCTGTCTGTTTTTTCTGACCGCTACAGCCATATGCAAACAAAAATAAAAAAAACAACACGGAAAGTAAAGAAATAAATTTTTTCTTCATTAGACCACCTTTATTCGTTTAACATTAAAATTAAACTTAGATACTTATAGAAATATCTATAGCAAATATTAAAAAACCTTTTCTTTAAGTTCATGAATGACAGTATATAAGTGACAGCATAATTATTAGCTAGACTAGTGATATAATGGATTTTGTACCGAAAAAAATATTTTTTACTAAAGGAGTGGGTAAAAGTAAGGACCAACTAATGTCTTTTGAACTTGCTTTGCGGGACGCGGATATAGAACCTTATAACTTAGTCCACGTATCTAGCATTTTCCCTCCTGATGTTAAAATAGTTTCAAAAGAAGAGGGATTAAAATATTTAAAACCAGGCCAGATAGTTTTTGTTGTTATGGCACGTGTTGCATCGAACGAACCGAATAGACTTTTGGCAGCTTCTATAGGATGCGCAATACCTGCTGACAAAAAAATGTATGGTTATTTAAGCGAGTTGCACGAATTTGGCTTAACAGAGAGAAAGGCAGCTGATAAATCAGAAGATTTGGCAGCCAGCATGCTTGCATCAACATTAGGTATCCAATTCGACCCGGAAACTGCATGGAACGAAAGAGAGAAATACTTTAAAATGAGCGGCAAGGTAGTTAGAACGATTAACGTAACGCAAACATGTGAAGCAGACAAAAATGGTAAGTGGACAAGCGTTGTTGCTGCGGCAGTGTTAATATTTTAAATTTAATAGTCTATATCTATATCAAAACTGAAGGTGATTTTAATGGGATTTCTAGATAGTTTAATGAAAGGAGAAGAAGAGAAAAACGAAACGAGCAGTAGCAGCGGGGTTCCATTTAAAGTAAATGTAAATTTTTCACCATTGAGATTAACCGCTATGAGAGATAATAAGGTAAATTTAATCGTAAGAATCGCAAATGTAAGCGGCGATGATCAGCTAGTGTCTGTAGATGCATCTCTTCCTAGAAATCAACTAGTTGGCTTTGAACCAACATGCATTCATAAAATGATCGAGAAAAAGGTTGGACAACTTAAAGCGAATGAAACAACTGAAATTGTTTTGCCAATATGGGCGAATAACCAAACAAAAGATGGAAATTATCCGATAGAAGTTACTGTATATGCGCATTATCTCGATTACAGCAAGGTAATTAATTCTGTAAGAAAAAATATTTCTTTGAGAGTAGTATAATTAGTTTAAAGCAGCGCTGTTCCTTTGTTATAAATACGCCCTTTAGGTTTATAGCCGCCTGCTGCAAAACTTCTAAATTCCCCATTAAGATGAAGTTCTCCTCCATGCATGTTAAATCCTATACCATAACCTGCATTTCCGTGTAAAATAATTGTTCCTCCTATCATGTCAGATCCAAGTCTATCTCCAGCATTGCCTTTTATGATAACGATACCATTACGCATTCCTTTGCCACTCTTATAACCAGCATCTCCTTCTACAATAACTTGCCCACCATACATACAGTATGCTAATTCCTCTGTTACATTTCCTTTTATTCTAATTAGTCCGCCTTTCATAGCCCAACCAACCATATTACCCCCGTTTCCGTATACTTTTATCTCCCCATTTTCCATTCTATTTCCAACAGCGCCGTTAGCATTGCCTCTTATTATAATCTTTCCGTCTTTCATCTCAGCACCTACAAAATCGCCGCCATCTCCATTTATTATAATAGTTCCACTTCTCATACTTTGACCTACCCATCCCTTAGAATTCCCTCTTACAGTAATTTTTCCGCTATTCATCAGATGACCAACCAATAAGTGCGCATTTCCATCTACTATCATACTTCCTTTGACGGATTCGGTTCCAAAGTCTACCCCAACATTCCCTTTTACTATTACGTTTTTTTCGTTTCTGTAGCAGAGATCTGATAATTCTTTCTGTAAATGAGTAGTATGAATGACATAATCACTTTCACGTCCGGCATTAATCAATGCGCTTAAGAATAGTCCTGCTTTCTGAGCAAAATAGTTTTCATCCTGAAATTCTGCGAGTGCAATACTAAAGAGTTCGACATCCTTAGCGGAATATTCCAGATCTTTTAATATTGAAAGTGATCTTTCATAATTAGAGTTAAAATTAACTAAATTATCTTTTACATCAACTTGAAGTTCGTATGTCTGCCATGCAGCTTTTAGTTTTTTAAGAGTTTCGCTCTCTGCTACTTTGATATCTCTGACTTCATGACTTTGTATTGGGCCGTATCTGCTAAATTTATCATGTGCCCGCGTAACAGTAGGAACAACCTTTACTAATCTTTTTGTGTCAATCATGTGAATCATTTTTTTCTGGGATAGCCGCTAGTGACACTAATGCCACTCCGAGACCAACGGACCAGTCGTCGCCGGCACCGACCCTACACCCCCTGACATCGCCGTACCAGAGGTCGCGATCACGACCAAGAGGGCCCAAATAAGATGAAAATTCTAATCCCCAAAAATATCTGGAGTCTGGATGTTCTTCTACTTTTTTACCATGAGGGATCTTTGTTTCAGCATCCGGCATGTACCAACCATTTTCTTTAGGAAAGTTTTCTAT
>JAHFGR010000061.1 GCA_023247345.1 Microcaldota archaeon
ATTGGATCTAAACCAGTTGTTGGTTCATCAAGAATAATTATTTTTGGTCTGTGCATTAATCCGCATGCCAGGTTTAACCTGCGCTTCATCCCACCGCTTAACCATGCTGCCTGCGTGTTCTTCTTTTCTTCTAATCCGAGCATATCGAGTAATTCATTTGCGCGTTTTTCAGCCTCAGCTTGTTTTACTCCGTATAATTCAGCATAATATATAAGGTTCTCAAAACAAGTGAGCAAATTATAAAAGCTATTTTCCTGCGGCGCGATTCCAAGTTGTCTTCTGATTTTTTTTGTTGGTTTTTCACCAAGAATTTTTAATACGCCGGTGTCTTGTTTTTCTAAACCTGCTAAAATTCTTATAAAAGTGCTTTTGCCAGCGCCGTTGGGCCCGAGCAAGCCATAAATCGTTCCGATCGGTATTCTTATTGAGAAATTATAAAGCGTAACCTTCTTTGGATATGTTTTGACAAGATCGGTTGTTTCTATCGCGTACATGATTATATCTTACAATTCAGGTTTAAAAATTCCCCGACACTTATGTTTATAAACACATTCTTTCTAATTTTATAACATGCGATTAGTAGCTTTAGGTAGTAGGTTAGAGGCAGCAGGGCATAAACCCCCCACCCTAAACCTTACAGCTCATAGTCTACAGCCTATGGCAGCAGCTAGCCGCTTTGGCAGATACGGTCCAATGGGCAGGCAGGAAGTAGACAAGCAGACATTACAGGCCAATCTTATGCAGAACAAGTAAAAAGAACAAGGGAAATGCTAAGATCAATGGATCCAGAATCAGTAAAACAAGTAATCGAAGTTCACAGAGATTTAACAGTTTTTGAAGCTTTAGCATTAGCCAAAAGAGAAAGAAGTATAATAGTTCCAAACGGCATTCACGATCGAATTTTAACCGAAACAACAGATGAGCAATATCTTAGACAGAATTATCCATTGTGGACAGGAACTTTAGTAATTTACGAGAAACCAGATAGGCCATTCGGTGAACAGGTTGTATTTAGTTGGGAGCATAATCAAGTAAAATATTCTATCTCATTCAACATTCCAGAACAATTCAGAGGTAAAAGAAACGGTGCTTTAGTAGTCGAACACCCTGATTTTGATTTAATAGCTTTAGGAAATAATAAATACGAATTAAGAATAGATGGACAGAACGTCCATCAAATTGATGTTTTCCCTAAAAAAGACGGTTGTTATATTCCACATGCTGAAACAGGAGTTCCACAAGGTGAGAACGCGGAAGCAAATTCCAATACTAGGCATCTCTATAGATTAAACGATTCTTCTTATATGGGCCTTCTGGTCCGCAGCGTCGACTACAACGGCAGGCAGGTCGTCAGGGCGAGCTGGAGGGCATCTTTCAATTGGTTCGGGGTGGCGTTGATGCCTTTGGCGGCTGCAACGGAAAAAAGTGATTTGCATGATTAGCGCTCAAAGAGCTGTTCCAACAACCGTTATCAGAGCAAACGATTCATTCAGAAGATTCAAACCAGAACCTAGCCACGAAGTAAGACAAGCAGACCTACACGGTCAATCGCTAGTTCAGCAAGCAAAAAGAACTAGAGAAATGTTACGAAGTATGGATCCAGAAACAGTAAAACAACTAACTGAAGTTCGTATGGGGTTACCGTTCTTCCAAGCGCTCGCCTTAGCCAAACAAGAAGGAAAAATCATTGCCCCAAATTTTGTTCACGATAGAATTTTAACAGAAACTAAAGATGAAAAATACTTGGAACAAAATTATTCAGTATGGACTGGAACTCTTGCTATTTATGAAGCACCAGATAAACCATTTGGTAAGGAAGTTGTTTCTTATTGGAAATATAATTACGACGTAGAATATTCTATTTCCTTCAAAGTTCCAAAACAATTCCAAGGAAAAACAAACTGTGCATTAGTAATTGAGCATCCGGACTTTGAACTAATAAATATAGGAAATAATAACTACGAACTAAGAGTCGATGAACAGAGTGTCCGCTTAATTCAAAATTTTCCTAAAAAAGATGGTTGGTATATCCCACATTCAGAAACAAAAATTCCTCACGGTAAAAAAGTAGAACAAGGTCCAGATTCTAGATATCTTTGGAGAATTGCGGATAGTTCTTTCATTGGCCCTTTGTTTCGTGAATTCATCCACTTCGGCGGCTTCGGTGGGTGGGACATTGGTGCTTACTACAGGTTTTGCGTTGCTTTCGGGGTGCACATGGTGCCGTTGACGGCTATGCCGTCAAATTCCGACCGATAGGTCAATGCTCTTGCAGCCGCCCCAAAAAAGAAAAAACTCATCCAAAATTACCAAGCTTAGTTTGTCCTTCAGGTGGCTTTTTTATTTCTCCGCCAGGTCGGTCTTTTCTTAGTCTGTGCTGCATGCTTGCGATTATTGCCTTCATTTTTTTCTCTTTGTTAAAAGCAGACCAATAGAAATACTCATCACGCGTGCCTTTGGTCATAAGAATATAAACTTCGCCTTCCTTTAGCCTAGCAGCACGGCCTCTGCGTTGAATGCTTCTTATTTCGCTCGGAATGGGTTCGTAAAAAATAACCGTATCCACACTTGGAACATCAATGCCTTCTTCACCAACTGAAGAGCAAACCATAACGCTAAATTCTCCATTGCGAAACGCAGCAATAGTTTCCTCTTGCATTTTCCTAGTGTAACTATCTTTTTTTCCGACAAACTGGCGCGCCGCAATTCCATGTTTAATGAGTTCCTGCTCTATAAGTTTAACTTGATCGCGATACTGCGCGAACACTATCATTTTTTTGCCAGCAAGCGATTTTATCAGGTCAATCATTACTTTTAGTTTAGGGTGTTCTTCATCACTAGTTAGCAATTGCTCGATCTTTGCAAAGTTTGGCTCCTTTACAAGTAGCTTGCCGGATTTACTTGTTTTTTCCTTTACTTTTTCCACATACCTGCGCAAAGCGTACATTCCTTGCGTTTCAATCAGTTCGCTCATATGCAATAAATTAAGCAGGACAGAGTAGTTTACCAATGCAGGATACTTGATATTATGCTGGATATTAAGTATGCGTTCTCGCATCTTCATGAACATTCCTTTATTGCGAAGCGGGGGCGGAAAGCCTAAGCTACCAAGTGCGTGCGCATACTTCGAGATCATTTCATCGAGCGTTAGTTTTATTAGTTTGAGCGTTGGCGAAAGCATTACTGGAATCCATTTTACAAAACTTTGCTGAACATAAGGCTTAACATCTTCATCCAAGCTCGTTCTTATCTCGATATTCTGGATGTGCAAATTATCCATTACTTCTTTTATGCGATCTGCCTTTCCGCCAGGCGAAGCAGTCAAACCAACTATAAGCGCGTTTTGCTCGCTAAGCTTGTTCGCAACATAAACATATGCGTACTCTCCAACTGATCGATGCGCCTCATCAACTATACAAAGCGCAAAATTCGCATTTAAACCGTGCTCTTCAAAATCATTCTTTACCGTCTGAGGAGTTGAAATCACAATCGCTTTTTCGTATTCCTTTTTTCTTTTCTCAGGATTCATTTCGCCTGTAACTATGGTTACATCTCTTTCTTCCAGACCAAGAACGCCTTTAACAGATTCAAAATGCTGCTTTGCCAAAGGTTTTGTAGGCGTGAGAAATAGGCACTTGCCATTTTTCATCTTATCCCGAATAAGCATTAATGCGATGAGAGTTTTACCTAAGCCAGTTGGCAATACAACTAGTGAGTTACCGTTTTGTAAAATTGAATTATAAATAGCGAGCTGGTATGCGCGCGGAGTGATGTTCATAAAAACTTATTGTAAAAGAAGTTTTTATCCTTTACGTTGCCCATTTATGATTTTCTAACAACTGGTTTGAGATACAAAAAGCTTCCTTTTAACGCAGAAGCACGTTTCATTCTTTTATCCACATATTGCTTGGTTGCAACATCCTGCCTCCAGCGAATACTCCCAATTAACGTTGCAAGCGCAGTGCTCACTCGCTGTTCTGCCTCTTCTAAAGTTTCGCAGCTTGCAAACATTGCAACAGCGCGCTTATTTGTTAAAAATAATTTCTCATCTTTTTTCTCAATGCCTTCAAAATAATACTTACATCCATTATCCCATATTTTTTTCTCATCCAATCCCAGCTCACCATAATTCTTACTTTTCTTCTTACTTTCAGCAGGGTATTCTTTTGGAACCGCGTATTTAACTACAGTTGGTTTATCAGAAAACGATATTGTCTGCAATCTGCCATTAACAATATCTTGCAAAACATCAGAAAACTGTGTTTTTAGTATCGCCATGCAATTTATGCCTTCTGGATTTCCGAATGACGATTCCAAATCTACTAGTTTTATGCCCTTTGCGCTAATAATAAAGCGCGCATGCAACAAGCCCTTATACTCAGTGCCCTTTGCTCGCAACACAGCGATTATTTTCTCAACCATTACCTTTGCGCTTCTAAAATCATCTTCTGCTAGAAATGAGAGCAAATTGCCAGTAGAATAACTTGCCATGCCTTCGGTATTGTCACCAACATCCCCATCAAGCGCATGCTTTGCAACGCGAATCGGGGGGAATATAGAAACATTTTTACCATCTGAAATCGCTTGAATTGTGAACTCTTCACCATCCGCATACTCCTCGATAACCACGCTGCCGTGCCTTTTTATGAGTTTCGTAGCTTGCGTTAATACCACCTTCTCATCTTTTGACTCAGCAATGCGCAATGCCTGCCATTCGCTTCTTATTGTCGGCTTTAATAAAAATCTGTTGAAATCCTTTAACGCGTTTTTTACTGCTTTAGCATCCTTACAAATAGCATATCTAGGGAAACGAACAAAAGCCCGAAGCATAGTTCTTGCATACGCCCGATTATTTCCAATGCTCGCAGCTGCCATGGATGGCGATGCTACTTTTAAGCCTGCATCTTGCAAGGCATCAGTTAAACCTGCATAAAGCGCTTCCTTTGCAGTAATAAAAACAAGATCTATTTTTTGCCTTAGCGCCCAGCTACCTATTACCTCGATATTCGAGAAATCGCAAACATAACTTTGTTGAGTCGCTTTTGTTATTCCTGGATTCGGCTTTTGCATAAGCGCATATAACTCGCAATTTTTGGCTAATTGTTCAGCAACCGCGTGCGCAACAGCGTCATCCCCAACTAACAAAATTCGCATGACATAAGAACGAAAATGGATTTAATAAACTTTTGCTTAGTTTGGAACTTCCACTTCGGGTGATGACTTAGCTGTCAGTTTTTTCCGTGCGTCAGCTATAAGATGCCGACAAAATTTGTCAAAAAGTTTTGACAAAGCTTCCAAATTATTGAGAGAAAGTTTTGTTTTAAATAAGGTAAAACACTGTTTATGCATAACAATACGCTTAGTGCGTATGATGCGGTGATATTAATGAGGTCAAGACAAACTAGAATCGATAATTTATTCGAGCAAATAAGACGCGCTCGAGAATTGAAGTCAATGCAGGCATTAAGGTCAACAGAACCGATATTAGACCGAATCGGTGATATTGATCGCGGTCTGGTAATAGCTGCGCTTCTAAATGATGCAAAAAGCCCAAAACCAGATGTAAGCGAGCGCGCAAAAACAGCATTAATTGCAATGGGCGAGGCCGAGCTAATAAAGCCTAAAAAAGTGCAGAGGCCCATTCCAGTATTGCAAGGAATAGATCCAATATTAGCCCGAGCAGCATTGACAAACGATACAAGGCATCCAAATCCAGTTGCCAGATCATTTGCAAGGGCAGTTCTTAGTGAATTGGCAGCAGGAGTTGTCATAGTTATGTTTCTCATAGCACCTATCGATGCAAGTGCTTCAGATACAAAACCCAAGCAAGTAGCTGTTCAAATAGACAAGGATGCAATTGCTGGAAAGGCATTTGATAATGCAGTAAAACAACTAGGCAAACTTAGCGAGCAAAGCATAAAAGCCATTGCAGAAATAAGAGCAATGGTAATTGCAGTTGCAACTGGCAAAGAAATAAAAACCAAACAACCAGACGAAGCGTGCGAGCTCGGCTGTTTAGGAAAAAAGAAAGAAATAGATCCAGAAACCGGTGAATTCGTAGAAGAAGCGGAAGAGTCAGGTCGAGTGACAGACTATCAATTTTCCATTGGAGATGCAAAAACAGCGCAAAGATTCGGCAATGCACTCAAATTAGGCATGTCCGGGCTAAAGGATGTAAAGGTTAATGTTGAAGGGGATACAATAACTGTAAAAAATACAGACGTGCGAAGTTCAGTAGATTTCTAGTTTCTTTCCTGTTTCTTATAAGATTCTTGTCAGATGCACAAATTCAAAAACCCATCGTGGATCGCCGTTACTGCCAGTGCAGTGCATTTTGCTCCGTAGCCTAACAAGCCAGCAATGCTTGGATTTGTTCTTTGTGCGTCTCCGTTTATAAGCTCTTTAATATAAGTTCCAGCCTCTGCCAAAACGCGAATCGTTGCACTATTGCCAGCGTGCTTAATTATTTCTATTTTCTTTATTTTTCTTTTTCTTACAAGATCAGCGCGTCTATGCGCCACTCGCTCTGGCGTGCGCTGTTCAATCATCGCGCCATTAATAGAAAGTATTTTTTCAACATCCTCGTTGCTTAGTTCTTTTTCAAACTCCACTTCTGCTTCATATTCCTTGTCGAAACTAGAATTGGAAACGAGCTCGATTGCTGCGCGATTAGTAAACTTAACATCTTCAATTCCAATTTCTCCAGATTTGTTTATCTCTTCTGCGATTTCATTCAGGTTCAATCTTCTATTTTTCGGATTGATGATTTCAATAACAAAAGGTCTTCCTGCAGTATTAGTAGCATCGACGTCTTCTCTTCCTGAGGCATGCAACGAGTAGTTATCAGCATGGGCGCGCTCTTTAAAAACATCCCCAATAAGTTCTTCTACAGAGACATAATGCCTGCCTTTTCCATCGCATTTTTTACAACCATGGCCATGACATGTCCAGCATTTCCAGCGCGATTGGGATAAGTTTCCAATAAGTTTTTTATATCTGCCAAAAATAAACAAAT
>JAHFGR010000062.1 GCA_023247345.1 Microcaldota archaeon
TATTTGACATTTACCCTGCTGCCAGTGTATAAATCTGCGACTTTTTGTTCTTCCACTGCCTTCCAGCTTATAAAATCCTCGATTTCTGGATGATCGATATCCACGATGACCATTTTTGCTGCCCTACGAGTAGTTCCGCCCGACTTAATAGCACCAGCAGCGCGATCGAATATTTTTAAGAAGCTCATTAAACCCGAGGAGCTTCCGCCACCAGAAAGTTTTTCACCCTTACCTCTTAAATTTGAAAAATTACTTCCAGTTCCGCTTCCATACTTAAAGACTCGCGCTTCGCGAAGCACAAGGTCAAATATGCCGCCTTCGTTGAGTAGATCATCACTCACAGTTTGAATAAAACACGCATGAGCTTGCGCGTGCGTGTATGCGTCTGGAGATGGAGTTAATTGGCCGGTTTCAGGATCAACATACCAATGTCCTTGCGGGGTGCCGATTATTCCATAAGATAATGCTAAACCTGTGTTAAACCATTGCGGCGAGTTTGGTGCAGCCATTTGAGTAATTAACATGTACTTTAACTCATCTTCAAATACCTCTGCGTCCTCTTCGCTTGCGAAATAGTTGTATCGCTCACCCCAGTATCTCCAGCATTTAACCATTCTATTTATTACTTGTTTTGCACTTTTCTCGCTACCTAAAACAGGTTTGCCACTCGCATCAAAAATAGGATTGCTGTTTTTATCGATTTGCGGAACTCCTGCTTTTCTAAAATATTTTTGGGCTAGTATGTCTGTAGCAACCTGTGTCCAGAATTTTGGTACTTCTACTTCCTTTATTTCATAGACAATAGAACCATCAGGATTTCTAATAATACTACTACGCATTTCAAACTCAATGCCGGCAAAAGGATCAACACCCTTTTTTGTAAACTGCCTTGGCACAACTAAGCCTTTTTGCGTATACTTTACAAAACCCATATCCCTTATTTTTTCTTTTGTTATATCCATCATGCCACCCGTATGTTCCTGTGCCATGCACAATGCACCTTGCACTATATCATTCATCAGACAAAATACTCCTGATTTCTGAAATAGTGTGTGCACGATTTAATTCATTTCCAAGATTATCTAAGAAAATCACTGTTGGAACTTTTGAAACTTTAAAATTAATTGCTTTTTCTTCTTCTTGCGTTGCATTAACATGTGTGCCTGGTACTTTAATTGTTGAAAGGTACTCTTTTACAGTCGGACAGAATTTACAAAACGGCGTGGTAAATAATAGATACGATTTTATACTTGGCATGTTTGGTCACCATTTGCGCTTTTTTGGAGATCGCACACTAAAATTAGTTGAAAACATATTTAAATGTTGCTAAGAAAAAATCCACAACAGGTAGTAGCAGTAAAAAGGAAAAAACACCATATGTTGTGGTTGATGTGTTGTAGTTTGGAAAGCAAAAAGGTCTTGACGTCATGAAATTTTTGTGAAAAATATATTAAGAAATTGCAGAAAAATAATAAAAAAATATTTATGAAAAATTATTTTTTTAGCTCTTTTACCTTCTTTGCAAACTCAGAAACATCCTCAAACTCATGATAAACACTTGCAAATCTTACATAAGATACTTTGTCGATCTTTTTTAGCCTTGCCATTACCATTTCCCCGATTTCTGTGCTCTTTACTTCTGTTTTTTCTTTTTTTCTTAAGTCTCTCTCTATATCGTCCACGACATTTTCTATCTGTTCTCTGCTTACCGGCCTCTTTTCGCACGCTGCGATTATCCCTTTGAATAGTTTTTCATATTGGAATGGCTCTGTGCGTCCGTCTTTCTTTATTACTTTAATATCAAGAAGCTCGACGCGCTCATATGTAGTAAATCTTTTTTTGCATTTTCTGCATTCCCGCCTGCGACGAATTGCTTCTTTGCCTCCTGCAACGCGTGAATCAAGTACATTTGTTCTTGAATTGTTACAATATGGGCAGCGCATGGATTAAAATATATGGATAAGATTTTATATCTATTTGAGGAAACTGATACATGCTAAAAACAATATGTGCACTTGTTATTATTCTATTTTTAGCTGGATGTATTACACAAACAAAGGAAGACACTAAAAAAGAAAATAAAGACGTACCAGTTCCGGCAGTAAAACCTATAAGGCAAGTACCAGTAACTGAACCGCCCCATGCTAAGTTAGATGATCTGGTAGAATGTAATGAATTCGAATATTGGCAGGCTATTAATACTGAAAACCCTTATCCCGGCATGCAATGCGATACTGGACCAAAGAAAGTAATTGATGTTACGGTATTTATTCCAAAAGATCCTAAAACTGGCAATTATGTTGTTGATAAAGCTGAGGGAGAATTTGTTGTTGAAAAACTAAATAAAGCATTTAACGAACATGGAATTGAATTTAGGATAGAAAAAATCATACTGTCCGAGGCAGATACTTCTCCATATGTTGACCTTGATCCAAAAACACAAGGAAGTGCATTTAAAGAGAAGATACTTGAATATTTTGAAACGATTTATAACGGACAGTATGATAGCAAAGGACTTAATATCGTTTTTATTAGTGATTGGCACGGCGTAACTGCTAGTTGCTCACACCCTTGGAATACAGGTGAAAAATTTGGAAGGCATAGGTGCTACTCGTTACCTCATAAAATTCAATTAAGTTGTTTACAAGATGAATCATGCAGAGATAGTAAAAATACTGTAATGATTCACGAGGTGGGGCATTTTCTTGGCTTGCTCCATACACATCATCCAAACAATGTAATAACAGGAAACGAATATAAAGAGGATTTTGCAATGAGTGGACCTACCTGGATAAATACAACTAAGGCTTGCCATAAAGATGGCGATTATGTGTGTGACACTCCTTATGATTGTTATAGCTATTGCCAGCAGACAATAAACTGTGAAGGCTTGAAATTTAGGTCAAATACATATGAAAATAAATGTGGATTAGATTATGCACCTGTAACAGATAATTACATGTCTTATTATTTACTGAAATTTCATACTAAATTTACAAAAGAACAAGGCGCTCGTGCACGGTATTATTTGATGGAAAGAATAAATAATGAGATAAATGGAAACAAACTAGCAGCTATAAACGAAAACTAGATTATTTTTCTCTTTTTTATCCAACCTGCAGAAACCGAATCTCTCGAATTGGATAATCTCGCCTTCTTTTATATTGGCGCAAGCGGTTTCGCAGTATCCGTCTATCTTTTCTAAGCTTTTTTCATTATAATTCCCATTTTCATCTAGCAAGTCTCGCGGCACCAATACTTCGCATTTGAGATTATCAGCTGCGCTTACCCATTGGATTTTCTTTGCCGGAATCTCATTTTGTTTGACTTCAACAAGCTTTTTACCATCAAATTTTGCGAAAGCAAGATCTTTAAGCGCGAATACTTCGTCTTTTGTCAAAGATTTAAAATCTGATTTTGGAATAAAAAGAGCGCCTTTAATCTTTGTATTTCTTTCTTCTCCACGTATTTTATATGAGACCTCGCTTTTATGCCATGTTGACAATTCAATTGGGTCAGGAACAAAGAAATAATGCTTAGAAACCGGGTCAAGTAATTTTTTATTTTCTACAAGTAATCTGTCTATCGTTGGCTCACTTTCCACTTTACTTAATCCAAACGAAAGTACAAATGTACGGATTGCAGCAGGCAATAAACCACGCCTCTGCATACCTTCGAGCGTTGGCAACCTTGGATCATTCCATCCACCTACTTTGCCTTCTTCAACCAATGGCTTGAGCAATCGCTTGCTAATTGGCGCATTTTTTATTTCCAAACGAGAGAATTCTACTAGCGTCGGTCGTTTAAATCCAAGCGCATCGCATAATGCGTAATATAACTCGTCTCTTAGTTCGTATTCTTTTGTTCTTGCCGGATGAGTTATGCCTTCGAGTGCATCCATCACCACAACTGCAAGATCATATCCTGGCCAAACTTTATATTTCGTTCCTTGACGATAATGTTTTGTAGTAATAATTCTAGCGAGCGTTGGATCGCGCATTACGGTATTTAACGATCTAAGATCTCCCTTAAATCTAAGGATCGCGTATCCTTGTTTATGCTTTCCCTTAAGCATGGCTTCCCATAACGCTTCATGTGTTTTAACATCCTGCGTTCTGCATTCGCATTCCTGCATTTTTGTTCTTAGATCGCTTATTTTTTCTTGCGGGCATGTGCAAATGTAGGCATTGCCTCTTGCGATTAAACCCGTACAATGCGAATAGATAAGTTCGATATTATCGCTAGTATAGCTTTCTTTATCCCATTTTATACCGAGCCATTCTAACCCTTTTTTGAGCGCTTCAACAAATTCCTGAGATTCTTTTTCCGGGTTAGTATCATCAAAGCGCAATATGAATATGCCATTATGTTGCTTGGCGATCTCGTAATCTAAAAATGCGGCCTTGGCATGACCGATGTGTGGATAACCAGACGGCTCAGGAGGAAAGCGCGTAATTACTTTGCCTGCAATTGCGTTTGGAACTTCAAAACCTTTCTTCTCTTTTTGGGGTTTTTCTGCAAATGAGTAGTTCTTTAGTTCGCTTTCTATCTTATCCTTGTCCATCTTATTTATTTCATTAACGATTTCGTTTATTTTTTGCATCGTGCTGCGCATATCTTTTTTACAGTCTGGAAACTCAGCAAGAACCTTACCTACTACCGAACCTGCGCTGGCTTTGCCAAAGTCTAATGCATTTTTTAAAGTGTGCTTACGAATTATCGTAATTAATGTATCTGACATAGGTATATCACCCTAAATAATATTTAAAAATGGGGTTGCCCAGATTTGAACTGGGATCACGGACTCCCGAAGCCCGCAGTCTACCAAGTTAGCCCACAACCCCTAAAAATATATAATAAACTCAATTTAAATAACTGCAGTTAGATAACCGACTAAACCAATAAACAAAGAAACAAGCGAAGCGTTTCTCGCTTTCTTCAGATATTGGTTTGAGGATTTATCACCGACTTCTATAGATTTATAAATGAGTAGAATATTATATAAAATACCAAGATTAGCGATCAATAAAACAATAAATGATACTGACAAGTTTTTTAATCCATAGAAAAATGGAGTATAAGACAACGGGATAAAGAGAATATAAAATATAATTGCAAATGTGAGTGAATTTTTTCTGCCGATTAATATGGGCAAGGTTTGCGATTTTCTTGCCAATAAGTCTCCTTCCATGTCTTGAACGCTTTTAACTATTTCACGCGCTAAACCAGAAATAAAGCCGAGCATTGCCAAAACTAGGGCCATAAGTCTTAGGCTTGAGGATACAACGAAATTGCCGAATATAAATGGGATTGCCATTGTAAGCGCAATATAGACGTTCCCTAAAAGCGCGATATCTTTTAGTTTATAATTATATAAAACTGCGAAAAGATTGAATAAAAGTGCAATAGCAAATGCCTGAAGATTGACAAAAAACGCAAGCACCGTAGAAATAATAAAACTAAACCACGCAAAATTAAACGCAAGCGATGGGGATATTGCACCTCGGACTAATGGCCTGTCGGTTTTCTTATTGAGTTTATCACTTTCTATATCAAGATAATCGTTCAATGCAAAGCTCCCCATCTCACTAAATACCGGGACCAAAAGTGAAAGAATTATTGGAATAGTAACTTGCGGAATTTTTTCTAGAACAACTACTTCTCCTATAAAAACGGCAATGGCGAGCATCATCGCATGCTCAAAGCGAACCAATTTAATAAAATCTGAAATTTGCATATGTAAGAATGCAGACTCAAATTAAAAAACCTTATTAGAGAATTCATTCTATGACTGAAGGATATAAAGTTGAGATAATATCGACAAAAGAGAAAAACAAGTTAATGTTTGAGATATATGAAGATAACCTTTACGAGAAGAAAGTAAATATACATGGTACGTGTGTTAAACTTTTTACTGACAACGAAGAGTTCAAACAGATGTGGGATGACAATTTTAAACCAATAAGCGAAGATATACGGCCGCATGCAAGAGTTTTTGCAATAAACGACGAAAGCAAAAAACTTAAGGTGCTATACGAACCTAATTCAAAAACAGTTATTATAAAAAACTGTGATTATTATGGTTGGGTAAAAAGCATTGCACTGGCACTTGTCGCGGATTTTTTCGAAGATTTTACCTCAGAACATAAAAGATACTCGATACATGGGTCTTTTGTAGATAGTACGGCTAGAGGTCTGGCTATAATAGGCCCTAGTGGATCTGGAAAAACAACTCTTACATATGGTCTGCTGCTAGATGAAAAAAATAATTTTCTTACGGATGATTGGTTTTTTATTCGCATACTGAAGAATGATATTCTTGTTTTTGCTTCAGAAAAAAATTCTTATATTAGAGATGATCTTGCAGTAAATTGGCCGCAATTTAAAGAAAAATTAGCCAATATTCGAAAGGATATGAAAGGACGTGCAATTGTAGACGTTAAAAGAATCTTTGGCGGCGAACGCATAAGAGAAGAATCAATAATAAAAGCAGTAGTATTGCTTATGAGAGACAAGGATAAACAGATAATGAAAAGATTGTCTGCAAGTGAAGCACTGGATTTTATGGTAAAGAACGATTTTTGCAATCCGCATCAGTTATTAAGAACAAAGAAAAAGTTTAAAGAAAGAAAGGAATTCTTTTATGATTTATTCAAGCGCGTACCGGTATATCTTTTAAATACAATAGAAAAACCGCAACAAAGTTTGGAAAGATTAAGAATATTGATTAATTCTAATTAACTTATATTAATCGGGGGATTCGATATGGAAGATGTTAAAATTGGCCTTATTCAGATGAGCATGAGTGAAAGCAAGGACGAAAACTTAGCTAAAGCAATTAGGAATATAGAAATAGCGGCAAGAAAAGGTGCGCAAATAGTTTGCCTACCAGAGCTATTTACAAGCCCATACTTCCCACAGGAGGAAAAATTCGATGCTTTAGCTTATGCAGAGAAAATTCCAGGCGAAACCACGAAGGCACTTTCGCATGCTGCAAAGGAAAATAA
>JAHFGR010000003.1 GCA_023247345.1 Microcaldota archaeon
GTAAAAATTGTTGTTCATGATCTGCCAGAAAATAGCCATGTAGATGGTCTTTTAGGTTTAAGCTTTTTGAATAGTTTTAAGTTAATCATCGATTTTAGGAATGGATATTTGGAGATTGAGTAGTTTGGAAGAAGGAACCTAATATTCTAAATTTTTATAATAATACTCTTTATAAATCTCTCGATACTAATTCTATCTCTATGTCAGAAAAAACTTACGAGCAGCTTTTGGAGAGTGCATATGCAACTATCCCGGAAAAAGTTAGCGGGAGTGGCGAGCGTTTTGAAATTCCAAAATTTGACTACTTTACTGAAGGTACAAAGACAATAATAAAAAACTTTTCTGTTGTGTGCGAAAAAATTAGAAGAGATAAATCCATACTTATGAAATTTCTATCAAAAGAACTTGCAGTACCCTTAGAAGAACAGGGCGAGCGATTGATCTTGCAAAGGAAGATAACAGGAGATATTATAAACAAAAAGCTTGAAGAGTTTGTAAACAGATTTGTAATTTGTAAAGAATGCAAAAAGCCAGATACGCACATTCAAGAACTTGGCCATGGCATGAAACAATTAATATGCGAGGCTTGTGGTGCGAGGAATGCGATAAGATAATAAAAAGGAGAACACGATACGATGGAAACTAATCCGCAAAATCCAGAAGAACCGCAACGAAGAGTGCGCTTTCCAAGAGAAGGCGAGGTTTTAGGCATTGTACTAGGTATGATGGGCGGTTCACGAATGAAGGTAACCTGTAAGGATGGCAAAGAAAGAATGTGCCGTATCCCAGGAAGAATGAAGAATACGATCTGGGTAAAAGAAGGAGATGTTGTGCTAATCAGACCTTACGATATCCAAGGAGATAAAAAAGCTGATATCGTCTATAGATATAATCCAATTCAAGCTCGAATTCTGAAAGAAAAGGGTTTTATTTAGTCGATCTACTATTAATCTATGACAAAAAAACGACTTCGCGAAAACTACATGCTAAAAGAACAGCGAAAGGTAGAAAGCGAGGTATTTGATAAAGAAACACTAAAAAGCTTAGCGAAGCTTATAAAAAAAGGTATTATCGCCAGCGTTGATTTTCCGATTTCAACTGGTAAAGAAGCAAATGTTTTTAGTGCAACAACGCCTAGCAGTGAGCACGTTGCCATAAAAATTTACAAAATCGAGACTACTCCTTTTTTTCGCAGAGAGGAATACCTAGAAGGCGATCCGCGCTTTACAAAAATAAAAAAGAACAATAAGGACGTTATAATTGCATTTGCTAGGAAGGAATATAAAAATTTACAAATTTGCGAGCAAGCAGGAGTTCATGCGCCAAAACCATTCTATTGTGAGCGAAATATACTGGTCATGAGTTTAATAGGTGACCAAGGTTTGCCTTATCCAACAATGAACGTGCAAGGCCCGAGAAATGCAGATGATCTCGAGATACTTCTTCAGGATATTAAAAAAATGTATAAAGCAGGGTTAGTACATGCGGATCTAAGCGAATATAATATAATCCTAGGTGAAATTCTTTATATAATCGATTTTGGCCAAGGTGTTGTTATAAAACATCCGAATGCAGAGCGCTTTTTAGAGAGAGATGTCAAAAATATTTTGAATTATTTCGCAAAATTCGGCTATAAAAAAGATTTTGAGGAAACGATGAAATGGACGCGATCCTGATCACAATATTTTAAAATTAAGTCTATGTTATTTATGTAGTTTTTTGACTGAAGGTGTTTTATCTATGGTTACAACAATCGAGCAATATCCTTTGCACAGAAATAAAATCATGAAAAAATTCTTAGGTTCAATGTTAAGCTGGATAATCTTTTCAATGCTCATTTGCGTTGTCCTTGCACTCATGTTTCAATTTCAGTTTGTTTCAGTAGTTCTGCTTTTCTTTGGTTTATTGATATTATTCGCTGCGTGGCAGTGGTTTTATGAAAACAAATATTTTGATGCTTATTTTTATAATGTTGATAATGACTTCTTAATAATAAAGAAAGGTTGGATAACGCCGCGCGAAATAGTTCTTCCTTACGAAAAACTTCAAGATGTTTATATGGACCAAGACATATTGGATAGGATTTTTGGTTTATGGGACGTGCACGTATCAACAGCAACAATGATGTCCGGTGCGTCTGCGCATATAGATGGTGTAAATGGTGAAAACGCAAACAAAATAAGAAATTTATTGCTTGAAAAAGTTCGCGGCAAACAGAAAAGGGTAACTGGCTATGATTGATCAAACGGTGTCTACTGCTTTCAGACCTTCAAAGAAATACATCTTTGTTCAAGGTTTTATAGTTTCGCTTATAATTCTTATTTACTTCGGAGATATTATCCTTAGCTCTCCTATATTAATTATTTTTGTAATAGGAATCGGACTAATTAGCTCGTTAGTAACCTATTATACCAGTCATTATGAGGTTCGCGATAATGGTGTATTCATAAAAAAAGGCCTAATAATGCGTAACCAATCCTTATTTCTTTTTAATCAGATACAGGATGTAGAAGAGTATCGTGGTTTCTGGGATCGTATATTTGGCCTTGGAAACTTAAGAATTGTTACCATGAGCGGTTCATCTATGTTAAAAGGAGTAGTTAGTGGCCTAGAAGACGAAGATGCCAAAAAATTTAGGAGTATGGTTATCGGAAACATAAACCAATCTGCAGCAAAATCCTTACCTGAATCAGTTGCGCAAGCAGGTGCTAGCATTCGAGACGTTCGCGTTTCTCCATACAAAATACAAGTTGAAAAAGGTGTGATGTCTTCGATGATCGTGTTTATCCTGCTTTCTTTTTTTGTGTTTATCTTGCTTTTGGTATTTTCCGGATTTCAGAATATTGGTATCTATATACTAGGCATCATACTCTTCAATCTGTTCTTTTTGTTTATTAGTTATATCTCTATTAAGCCATACGATTATTCAGTGGGCAAAGACTGGTTACAATTACGTTATAAATTTTTAGCAGAACAAGTTTCAAATTATCGTTTTGACAGAATCCAGAATGTTGTAATAAGACAGTCATGGACGCAAAAACTTACTGGTGTTGTATCATTGCTCGTTGAGACGGGTGAAGGCAATGTTTATAACTCAGGAGCGCGTGGCAGTGCTGCTAGAATTGCAACTTCTATTCCTGCCTTGACTCTGGAAGATGCATATGCTCTGAAGAACGACATATTGAAAAGCATGGGAGTGCTGGCAAACATATCCACGCAAGAAAAACTTGTTAATTTACGTGACTCGTTTCCGCTAGATAGTCAAAAGTCATTAAAGAAAACCATTTCTTTTATGTTCTATTTCACATTCTTTGGTTTAATTGTAGCTTTTTTAGCATTCAACTTCGGTCCAACAGGTCTAAAATCTTACGGATTGACTGGTATACTGATAATCTCTACAATTGTATTTTTTATTGCTTTTTTTATAAAATATCTCTACGAGGTTTCTTATTTCAAAAACTACTCATATAAGACGACACAATCTTTTCTTACAATAAAAAAAGGCGTTCTTGGTTACACCGAGGTTTTTCTTCCCTACTCTCGCGTGCAAAATGTCTTTCTAGACATGGATATTTTTGATCGCATTTTTACTCTGCGAGATGTCCATTTATCTACAATCGGGTATACTTCCGTGCTACGTGCACATATTGATGGTATTAGCCCTGATAATGCGGAAAAATTAAAGAACACTCTTTTGGATTATTATAAGAAAAATAAAAAATAATTTTATAAAGAAATTAATTTTACTACTGCGAAATCGAGATACTAATTTATTTTTTTGAAATGCGGAAGAAATTAAAACGTATTCCGTGCAAGTAACTCATGTCAAGAGTTACAATACCGTTTGTTTTCGCTATTTTCGCAGCTTTTTTGCTTTCGATCGTTAGTGCTGATGTCGCTTTGCCTCCTTGGAGCTGGGATCAATACATTGGCAGCACTCAGTGGCGTACCAGTGTTTCTGAAGACGACAGTGGTTGTAACGGGGGAGTCATAACCACTACTCAAAGCGTAATTGTAGACTTCAATAAGGGGCATGCTCAGATTGGAGACTGGGGCCATGGAGTGTTCAGTGGATTACTCCAGAACGGCAATACACTTCATATACCAGGCCAAACTATTTCAGACGGCTCGGGGAACTCAAGAATATACCCGTACGACGTTATTTTCACTTCGGATTGCTTAACATTCACTACAACATATCGCTGGGATTATAGCGATGCTTACCAATTATGTAGCGGTTCTACTACGTTAAACGGAAGAATTGTCAACGGATGCCCGGCACCGACCAACACTGTTCCGATCATTAGCACACAGGAACAAACAACTGAAGAGAAAGTTGCCGATGCGCGCAGCGATCTGAACCAGGATCTGGATTTGTACAAAGAGATTACTATTTCGAAATTGGTTTATTATTTATTGATACATGATCAAAGTACGAAAGATTTTCAGAAGAAGCAGGACGATATCAAAGCAGTTATCAAAGAGAAACAAGATAAGATCAACGAACTCGAACCTAAAATCGAGGCAAAATACAAAGCTATATTAGACAAGGATCCTAACAATTTCGAGGCAAACCTAGATATGGCCGAGCTAAAGAGAAGCCAGGGGTTGCCCCATGAATATTATGAATATATGGATAGGGCATTAAGTAGCGGGCGCGTAACAGAAAGCATGAAAGAAGCGGTGGAGAAGAATATTGCCAAAGAGTTGGGTTTCTCGAAATTTCCAAAACCGCAGAACAGCCTGTTAATGAAAAGATTGAGCAATGAAGGAGCCAACTGGCAAGGAACTATATATGGTAAGGACGTCCAGGAAGAATCTGCTGATAAGTCCACATGGCGTTTTAGACTTTTTACAATATTTGCTCCTGAAAACAAGGTTGTAAATGACGTTGTCTTTAAATGAGGTCTTAACAATGAAAGAACAAAAATTCAAAAAATCAGGCGCTGATTTAATTATATTCGTGCTTGTGTTACTGTTATTTGTATTTATTTCGGGGTGCGCTTCACAACCTCAACCTATCCCCAGTCCAGAAAATAAATCCCAAAACACAATTCCATCACTCCGTCCGCCAGCGACAACATGCAATGATAAAGATTGTTTCATTTCTGCTGCTGATAAATGCGAGGATACGAATATAACGACGAATGAAGATATTGGGGTCATTGAATACTCTTCGAAAGACTGCGTTTTTACAAAGACACTGGTAACACTGAATGAGAATGAAACCCAGGAGATGAAGAAACTTCTTGAAGGCAAGAGCATGAAATGCGTATATGAAAAGGGAAAATTTGATTCCAGATTAGTAACGTCTTTGATATATGGGACTGAATATTGCCTAGGCGACCTGAAAGATAATCTTGGTCAGCTGATATTGTTCTCTTGATATTTTTTAAACTTGATCTTGATAAAAAATAAACGCTCCTGCCGAACAGCCAACTTCAGATTAGATGCTTCGTCCAATCATACAATATCATGCATAAATGAATAAGTCCAGTTGACCTAAGATGGTCGTTTAACAAATCAGAACAGTTTCTCAATTGCTTTCAAATCAAACAATAGCAGAGTAGGGTCTTTCAGATCCTGTTTGAAGCTCTTGGCAAAAAATGCATAGTGGATTTGATACTTATCAAACAAAGGCAGGGAATTTACCTTTTCTTGAGTATCTGTCAATAGCTGCTTAGCCGAAACGTTGTTTTCCCATTTGCATTCAACGACCAGCAGTTTTTTCTCTTTTATATTAACCGCAACTCTATCTATCTCAATTGGAGTTCCATCCCTGGATTTATCCCAAAAATTTGCAATTCTTTCAAAATTGAACGGCAATTTATTTGAATTGTTCATTTTAATCAAAATTTCTTCAATAACCTGCTCGAATTTCTTTCCTACAAAGGCATTGAGCAATATCTTATCAGCCACTTTCTCGTTGTTTCCCATCTCTAAATCCGAAAGGTTAGGATTGACAAACTTAAACCAGAAATCAAAATAGTTATCCTTGATAGAGTAGCGGGCCTTTTTCTTGTTTTTTTCATAGAACAGGGGGTAATTCTTTGAAACATACTGGAGGCGGATTAAGGTATTAAGATATTTATTGAGATTTCTTGGATCAACACCTATTGAATCACTTAATTCCTTTACAGTAGTTTTTCCTGCTGCCAAAGCTTCAAATATGGCAAAATAAACTTTGACATCATTGAATTCCTGGTTAAGAACAAATTTAGGTTCCTCATATAAAATGTACCCTTTGGAAAGAATTTTTTGCTTTACATTTTCCATTACAGATTGTTTATCATTGAATTCCTGCAGATAAAGAGGAATCCCCCCACCCACTGAATATGCTTCTATTTGCTTTTCTAAATCATATCCAGGAAAGAACAACCTGGCATGATGGAAAGAAAGAGGATTAAGCTGCCATTGCCCGGTCCGCCTTCCGTATAAAGGACTTTTATATGATAGTACCCGATCTTCCATCATTGAAATGCTTGAGCCGCATAAAATAAGGCAAATATTGGAATTTTTAAGTACCTCATCGGTAATTGTCTGGAACTTGGAGGGTATGGATGGGTCATCTTGTATGAGATACGGAAATTCATCAATAGTAATAATCCATTTTTTTCCCTGTTTTTTAAGGTATTCGAAGGTTTCTTTCCATCCTTTGAAGGAAATTCCTTCCTGGCCTAAAGCTTCTGCAATTCGTGCTGAAAACTTTTCAAAATTGTGATCAACATTTCCTCTTTCTGCAAGGAAATAAACTGAATTCTTCCGTTGGCTAAATTCCTTTATGAGTTCTGTTTTTCCTACGCGTCTCCTTCCGTACAAAACAATCAACTGGAACTTAGGCTCTTTGTAGCGGTCTTCCAGAAACTTAAGCTCCTCTTGACGATCGATAAAAATCATAATCATATTATGATATGATCAATTTATAAAACTTATTAAAATATTAATCTCATCTTTTTATGTCTATTTTATTAATCATATTTAAATATGACATAAACAAATATGATAAAATAAGAAGTAAAACGCTCCTGCCGAGATCTGCCTTTTAGGAAAAGGCAGCCCAAAACTGCGCCTTTAAATTTTTCTCCTAAAAATTTGAACTCGGGTATTCAGAGTTCCCTTAAACTTTTTTAGCGAACCAGTTTTTTGTCAACTTTTTTCCCTAAAAAAGTTGATGAGAGTCTGACATCCTATCGGTATAATTTGACCGGGCTAGATTACAGGAGCACTGTAATATACTTATATATTCTCTTTATAAGATATTTCGTCGCTTCACCAATGATCTCCATAGTGACGTCGTCTTATATAATCTTAGGCTCCGTCGGCAGTTCTATGCTTTTCACATATCTTAAAAGTTTTATTAGTTTAATAGAACTATGCAAGCTAAAAATGGATTTCTCACATCTTTATCAATAAACTTTATTCATAACTTCATAGCTTCTGGAGTGGCAGTGCTTTTGCCCCTATATCTACTAGAGAAAAACGTATCGATTGAAAGCATAGGGTTAATTTTTTCTGTACTCTCAATAATAATGCTGGTCTTCAGATTCATTTTTGCAGTTATCGCAGATTATATAGGAACGCGCTTAATTTTCATTGGAAATGCGATTGCACATGTTGTAACTATTGTAACGTATATTCTCTCAATGACCCCGTTGCATTTTGCATTTGGTAAAATATTCGAAGGATTGCGTGCAGCTGCATTCTGGTCAGTTAATAGAACGGAGATATATCGTATAAATGCAAAGGAGGCAGAGAAGAACGCATCAATAATGGGAGCTGTCAGATCTATTAGTACAATTTTTGGCAGCGCAGCAATTGCAATTGCCTTAATTTTCTTTTCAATTCAAAGCAGCTTTTTATTTTTAATCTTAGCCAGCATTGTTCTGTTCTATTACTCTTTGAATGTAAAAAATGGAAAAGAAAAGAAAAAATTAAATTTATCTGCCTTTATGACTGAGTTAAAGACAAAACGCAGCAAAGAATTTTGGTCCGCAGCTTTAATTTTAAGTATGGCTGCCATATACGAAGCCCCTATCCTTGCGATAGTTATCCCATTATACATGGCGGAATCTTTGAAATCTCAGCCATCAATGATCGGCATTGGGCTTGCACTTTATTCTGCCTCTTTTTCATTTGCAAGTTATGTCGCTGCAAAATATAATATGCGTATAAAAAGCATTGCATTCGGAGCGATAATTTTTGGTACGCTTCCAATTTTATTTATTCAGAATATTTCAGAAAATATTTTCTTGTTAATATTATTCTTATCTGGATTAGGTGGCGGGTATGGTTTGATTAACTTAATGGAGATAATCATGGCAAGAACTGTTAAAAATAGTGTTACACCTTCTATTGATGTATCTATCTTAATTATGCCCTACAGACTAGTAGAATTCATAACGCTAGCTGCAATCGGTTTTGCAATTATCAATCTTGGATTTTATAATGTATTCTTAGTGCTCGCTTTATCATTTGCCGCATATATATTTCTAGCCTGGAAATTCCTATCTAGTTTATCCCAAAAGAATTCGCACTAGTTCCTTTCCCATTTTATAGCCTTCATCTTTTACCTCTTCAGCGCCTTCCATGGAAGTAAGCGCGATATCGCTTAAACTTCCGTCAGCATTTGGATTTACCAATATCTTATGTCCTTTGCCTCTTAACAAATTTATAGTTTGAATCACTGTTTGGTATGCGTTCGCTTCATGCCCCATATAAGCCCGCATTGGCGCAGTATTATAAAAAAATCTTTTTCTTTCTTGTCTGAAATATCCTTTCACAGCTCTAAAAAATGCACCTGTTTTGTTATATAAATTTGTATTTTTACCTAATTTCGCTATCTCTGCCATCAGAATATCGTTAAAAGTAAAATATTTTGGAACTTCTGTTCCAACTGGATTAAGATTTGCAAGATTTACTGATATTATTATTCCTTGGTCTTTCATTTCTTTTAGTAATAATTCTGCTGTTAGTAACGGAAGGTTTTCCACCATCCCACCATCATCCAGCATTGCCTTTTTGAGTGTAATACTATGTTTTTCTACTCCGTTTTCACCTATCTCTAATCTTTCAGCAGTGAATGTATCCAAATTTGGTCTTGGAATAACTCCTTGCATCGAGCAGGATCCCCACACTGCTTTCCATACTTCTATGTCACTACTAAGTTGAACGTTTCCATTTGTTTTACTCGTTCTTCCTATTACTGTTTTTCCAAAATTAACAGGGCTTTGTAGGGTTGTTATAACAAATAAATCCGCTATATCTGAAAATGTTTTATCGCCAAATATCTCTTTCAAATATTTCCCAAAACCTCTTCCAATAACTCCGCCACCGAGCGATAGAACAAGAGTAGGCAAAAGTGACCTTATTCCAAATATCTTTCTTAATCTTTCAGTAGAAATTCTGTCCTCTGTCGGGCCATCGCGTTCTCCTGTTGCAAGTGACGCAGCAGCAAGCGCTCCGGCTGACGTACCAACTATTAAATCTGGCCATAATTCTGCTTCTCTTAAAGCTTTTAGAAATCCAATATAAAATATTCCTTTCGCCGATCCGCCTGACAATGCCAATATTATCTTACCAGCTTTCTCTCCATCTTCAGTATTCTCTCCGATCCATGCGAATTCAGAAGCATAAGATTGCGCCCTTGTTTTTCCTGCTATGACTTCAGTTAAGTTACTTATCGCTGGCCTTAAGATGCTGCACGTATATGACATTGTTCTTTTCATTTCTTTAATATAAATAGTTATTTCTTCCTTTTTTTCACGAAAGACATTCCATTTTGGTTTACCTTTAGATATATCAGAAATAGCTTCAACATAAATTTCCCTTAATAGTTTGAGGATATTAAGCGCTGGTTCAGTTAATTGTTCGTTCTCTCCGTATATCTCTTTTTTTATAAAAGGGTGCTTTTTCAAAATCCTCAGTATATTAGTTCTATTGCCGCTGGTTATGGCTTTGGCTAAATCAAGTATATAAACTTCGTCCTGGTATTTTGCAGATATCTCGCCTCTAATTTCGTGCATTCTTTGAAAAATTCGTAGCCTTTTGTCTGGATCGATTATCGGCATTCTTCTAATGGGCTGCCTTAAGCTTACCCCGGCCATAGAATTACCTGGCTTATTCTATTGGAAATATATATCGGAGAGTTTTAAATATGATAACATAAAGTAACACAATTTTTGTTCTCGCTTAATCGTGCATAATATCGAAATGTTTATAATAAGAGTAATAAATAATTTGAATGATCTTATGGTCTTAGAATTGATAATATTAGCAACAGTAATCGTTAGTCTAATTTCTTTGGTCGGCATCTTTCTCCTATCTCTTAAGCCAAAAACACTTGATGCGCTACTTACTGTATTCATTAGTTTTGCTACTGGCGCGATGTTTGCAGGTGCATTTATCGATCTACTCCCAGAAGCAATGGAAAAATTGGATAGTAGGACAGCATCGCTAACTGTGCTGGTCGGCATACTGGTATTTTTTATTGTAGAAAAATTAATTTATTGGCATCACCATCATCACAGTAAGCATGAAGAAAAAGAAAAACCTCTTGCGTATCTTAATCTTATCGGAGATGGAATACATAATTTTTTTGATGGGGCAGCTATTGCAGCGAGTTTTATGGCTAGTTACGAATTAGGAATCGCCACTACTATTGCCATTATTGCGCATGAGATTCCGCAGGAGATCGGGGATTTTAGTTTATTAATTTACAGTGGTTTTACAAAGACAAAGGCGTTGCTGTTTAATTTGTTGAGCGCGTTTACTGCCATAGCCGGCGCACTTTTATTCTATTATTCATCTTCGTTTATAAAAAATTCGCAAGGACTTGGTTTGGCGTTTGCAGCCGGCACATTTATTTATATCGCTGGCGCGGACCTTATGCCGGAATTACAGAAAGAACTAAATATAAGAAAATCATTTGTTCAGTTTATTGCTATGTTAGTAGGTATTTTGTTAATTTGGTTAGTAGTAACTTATCTGCACTAAATTTATGCGCTTTTAGAAATACTATCATCATATGTGAGAATGTTGTTTTATTGTATATCCCCAAGATCGTCAATCCGCGAATCGCACTACGAAATCCTTTAAATAGTTTTCTTTGATATATGCTGCAAAGCGGCCATAAGCAATAGGCAGGATGGCATAAGCGAGAATGGTTGTAGGCAGTATGGTTGAGAGGTAGGAAGCAGTAAGCCTAACGCATATACCCTAAACCCTACGCCCTATGGCCTAAAGCTTATAGTTTATCGCTTTAATTTGGTGATCCCATTGCCAGTTGAAACTGTATTTGAAGGTAAAGTAAGATATATGCAAATAATTGATAAAGATGGAAATACTGACGAGAATCTTGATCCTAAATTATCAAAAGAAATGCTAAGAAGAATGTATATCATGATGCTTGTTACTCGAATGTTCGATGACAAGGCGCTTAAGCTCCAAAGGCAAGGAAGAGTCTATACTTATCCTCCTTGTCTAGGGCAAGAAGCAGCCCAAATCGGAAGTATTGCTGCGCTTGAAGAAGCTGATTGGATGTTTCCCAGCTATCGCGAGCATGGCTGTTATTTATGGCGGGGGGCAGAAATGAAATGGATGCTTGCCTACCTTATGGGTAGCGAGCTCGGAATGAAAATTCCAGAAGGCAAAAATAATTTTCTTGTTGCCATTCCAATTGCAACGCAAACACTACATGCTGTTGGTGCAGCATGGGCAGCCAAAATTTTGGGCCATAAAGTTGCAAGTATTGTTTATTTTGGCGACGGAGCAACGAGTGAGGGCGATTTTCACGAAGCAATGAATTTTGCCGGTGTATTCAAAACTCCGACAGTATTTTTCAATCAGAACAATCAATGGGCAATCAGTGTGCCGCGTAAAAAGCAGACAGCATCTCAAACAATTGCGCAAAAAGCGCTTGCGTATGGTTTTGAAGGCGTGCAAGTGGATGGTAATGATGTTCTTGCTGTTTATAGGGCAACAAAAGAAGCAATAGATAAAGCGCATCGCGGCGAAGGTCCTACGCTTATCGAAGCAATAACTTATCGTCGCAGCATGCATACAACTGCAGATGATCCTACAAAATATCGCGATGCTGCTGAAGTTAAATCTTGGGAAGAAAAAGATCCAATTAAAAGATTCAAAATTTATTTAGAGCGCAATGGATATTGGAGCGATGAACTAGAACAGAAAACAGTTGAGCGTGCAACAAGCGAAATAGAAAAAGCAATAGAAGAAGCAGAAGCATTGAAGCTTGATAATCCAGAAGATTTATTCATGTATACTTATTCAAAAATGCCACCTCATTTAGTTGAGCAGATGAATGAGTTGATGGAATATTTGAAAGAGAAACAATGAGCCATGAGGCTGTAGGCCATGAACAATGGGTCGTGAGCAATATGAAAACACTCGGAAGAAAATTTTTAATTAAAGAAGCATTAGCGCCTTTAGAAAGGAAATACACTGAGCAAGCTTCACTAAGAAAAATGCGCGCGCTTAAAGATTTTCAAGATCGAACTTTAGTTGATCGAATGCCTTTACGCGCTGAATTGGAGCATCCAATAATTGCAACGCGATATTGGCGGAACGAAAGAAAAGTTACTAGAAACGTTAGGTCGTTAGATTCACTAACTCCATTTTCTGCATCCCAAATAACAAACTCTATTCTCAGGAGCGAAGCGCTCGATGAAGTATACTTAAATCAAACAAAGTTTATGGCAAATATTTTGTCCTCTCCGATAATCTCATTTGGTGCGATGTTTACTGTATTTGCAGCCATATTCGAAAGAGCAGCATTTTGGAGAGCAGCATCATTTGCACTTGTGGGTTTAATATCAAGAGAATTAATAGTTAATAGAGCACATTGGAGATTATTAGAAGCATCGCAAGAGCGCTTAAGAGAAACAATGATTGCAAGAGAAGAACGCAGCCCTTAATTTAGATAGATTTTTAATGTCTAAAAATTAATAGTCATATGGTGAGATCACGATGTTAACAAAAAACCAGATAATAAAAACACTTGAAAAGCATAAACCGGAGATAAAAACATACGGTGTCAAAAAATTAGGTGTCTTTGGTTCCTTTGGCAAAGCAAAACAGAATGAAAAAAGTGATATAGATTTTCTTGTCGAATTCGATGAACCAACTTTTGATAAGTATATGGATCTAAAATTCTTTTTGGAAAGACTATTTAAGAGAAAAGTTGATCTGGTTGTTGAGGAAACCTTAAAACCCGCATTGCAATATGTTAAGGAAGAGGCGATTTATGTCAAGGGAGTATAAACTTTATATTGATGATATTTTGCGATCTATAGAAAAAATAGAAAACTACACCAAAAATATGTCTTATGAAGATTTTATAAAAAGTGACATGTCAATTGATGCGGTAATTAGAAATTTAGAAATAATCGGTGAGGCGTCTAAAAAGATTCCAATAGATATAAAAAAGAGATATTCAGAAGTAGAATGGTCCAAAATCACTGGTTTAAGGGATATTTTGATTCATGAATATTTTGGGGTTAATTCTAAAATATTATGGGACGTTATTGCTAATAAGATCCCTAAACTAAAAATTTCAATAAAAAAAATGTCGGAGGAATTAAGATGAATTCACTAGCAAGAAAAGTTTTATTTCGCGAAGCATTTAAGCCGTTGGAAGCAAGGTACCTCGGCAATAAACTAAAAACAGCAGCACTTCAAGCATTTCGAGATCGAGTAATTGTTGATGGCAAACCATTTCGTGCTAGTGTCGAGCATCCTGTAATTTCTGCTAGATATTGGTTAAATGAGACTAACTTAATATTTATGCAAAATATGAAAGTATTTAGAAGTTTAAAGCCGGTTGTTTCATCTGAAATGGAAGTGCAATTCGATCGCCTTTATGCTGTTACAACTCCTTTGGCAGCTTTAGATAGGTGTATGAAGAAGATCGAGTTGGCTTATCTAACCTTATTTTCACTCGCAATTCTTTCATTGAGTTCGGCTCCTGAAAAAAATTATCTGTCTATGACAACATCACTTCTTGTTTCTTATGGTGGTCTTCGGTTAGGTTTTTCTTTAATTAGATTAACTATAAAAGAAGATCTTATTGCAGACTTTACAGATTGTGATGTTGAAATTAATTAGGTGAACATATGGCAAAATGGAATTTAGTCGAATCTATTAACGCAACGCTTTCCCAAGAAATGGAATTAAACGATAAAATCATAGTAATGGGCGAGGATGTTGGCGTTGATGGCGGAGTATTTCGTGTTACCGATGGTTTGCTTAAGAAATTCGGAGAAAACCGAGTATTCGATACGCCTCTCGCGGAAAGCGCAATTATCGGAACAGCAATTGGCATGGCCATATACGGCTTAAAACCAGTTACAGAAGTTCAATTTGAAGGTTTTATATTTCCAGCTTATGAACAGATTGTATCCCATGTAGCGCGTATTCGCAATCGCTCGCGAGGAAGGTACAAGTGCCCAATAATTCTAAGAGCGCCATATGGTGGCGGAGTAAGAGCATTAGAACATCATAGCGAAGCGCCAGAAACATTGTACGCGCATGTGCCAGGATTAACAGTTGTTATTCCTTCTGGCCCTCACGATGCAAAAGGTCTGCTAGCAAATGCATTGCAAAGCGAGGATCCGGTAATATTCTTCGAACCAAAGCGTATCTACCGTGCATTCAAAGAAGAAGTGCCAGAAGAAAGGTATACCATCCCATTCGGCCAGGCAAAAATAGTCCAAGAAGGTCATGACGTTACTATAGTTACATACGGCGCAATGGTTCGCGTAAGCATGGAAGCTGCAGAGTTGCTAAAGGAGAAGAACATCTCCTGTGAAATCGTTGATCTGCGAACAATTTCGCCACTAGACACAGAAACCGTTATAAGTTCGGTCAGGAAAACCGGACGATGCGTTGTAGTGCATGAAGCCCCGCGCAATTTAGGTGTAGGTGCAGAAGTTATTGCAAGAATAAATGAAAAGGCATTGCTTGACCTCAAGGCGCCAGTTAAGCGTGTTACTGCCTATGATGTTGTTACTCCGTTGCCAAAATTAGAAGACTTCCATTTCCCGAATGCTGAAAAAGTAGTTAAAGCAGTTAATTATGTTATGGGGTTCTAAATTAGACAAAATATTGTCGATAGCTAATGAACTAAGATTCACAAAGCGCCAAAATCTACTAGTGCTTCTGCTACAACATATCTTTTGCCAGCTTCTAAAAATGAGTTTTCACCTTGACGCCAGTTTTTTAAATCTACCCAGTATTCGACTGAATTATCGATTGCATCTACTTGAACAAATTTATGATTAGCAACTGCAAAGCGTGAAGAGTCTGAAATTTTAACTAACCTACATGTTCCTCCTCTTGTCAGGTCTTCAGTAAGCAGACCAAATCTTGTATCTCCGGCGTATGAATAAGTTAATGCTACAACAAATGCAGGCGTTATCTCTCCTTCATCTGCAAGATGCTCAAAAGCACCGATTTCGTGTGCTAGCAGATCGGTATCACGCATATATTCAAGTTCTCTCATAGATTCTCTTATTGCTAGTTTAACCGCTAAATAAAAAGGATTATTGTCCATTGTAATTAAACCGGCCGGATAAGCTGCCCTGTTTGTACCTTCTTTACCTGTTACTAAATCTAATCTTTCTTTGGAAGCTCGGTCTTCATGGTGGTTTCTAAGAATATTACTTAATCTAGCCATCTTTGTAGTATCAGAAATAATCGCGTTTCTAGCTAATAAAAATCTTTCATGGAAACTCATATAACCGTAAATTACAATTTAATCAAAACATTTAATAAAGGTATAGAAAGCATAAAAAACATGATGTTTTAGAATAAATGTAAAGACGTATGAGGTTCTAAATGGCAAACTATACTGGCATTATAGGAATATTGCTTATATTGGGAGGTTGGGCATATGAGACCTGGGTATCTGTAAAAGCAGGAAAAAGTCCGATTCCACTAAGCCTCGTACTATTATATGGAATAGGGTCAGCATTGCTTGCACTTTATGCATTCTCTCTAAATGATTGGATTTTTATGGTGTTGAATATCGTTTTGGTATTTATGATGCTAATAAACATCGCATTGATATTAAAAAATAAAAGGAAGGAAAGAAAATAGCATTCTTTCACGAAACAATTAGGGAAGGTAAAATAGGATTGAAGTGAAATTTAATCTAAAGCGGAGAATTTGGTGGCTGAGAAACAGGTTGCGAGGGTGGGTTCGAAGGCGGACTAGCAGTTGGTGGGCTTGGAGGACTAAATTCTTCCTTTGGTTTAAATACTTCTTGATCTTTTCTGCCTCTTGTTTTAAAGTATAACAAAGCTAGTATCGCAACAACAATAACTCCTATCAGGCTATTTCTTATTAACGGATCTTCTAAAAATGCGAGAAATGATTTCTGTTTTACTTCCTCCTCCTTTATCGCAATCTTCTTTTTAACCTCGCCAGGTGTACCTTGGCCAGAAAATACACTATACTCGCCCGATTTTGCAGCAACTATTCCAAAACCGCTTAAATTGCTTTTTAAAACTTCCGTATGCCCATCAGGATAGCTTATAGTTATATCTTTACCTGCGACCGGCTTACTGCATTGTTCTACTTTTATCGGGACGAAATCCCCTACCTTCGCAGATTCGTCGATCGTAATATCATAATTGTCGCAGCATGTACGTCTTACTAGTTTATGATTTTCAATTCTACTGCAGCTGTCATTATATTTGTCTTTTATTACTGTGCAGTTATTATCTTTACAGAATTCATCTCCTGCGCACGTATCATCAGATTCACAATAGCCTATTGGAGGGGGTGGCGGAGGAGCTGGGGTCACTTCTGTTTTTGCTTGACAAGAGAATTCACCTTCTCCAAAAACGAAATTTTTCGGGCTTGGTGCCTGATATCCGTATAAGTCATTATAACCTGGACTTCCTGATTTTGATGCCGAAAGGGTATATCTCTGCTTGTCTACGAATCCCTTTTCGAATATCGCTTCTCCGTTTTCATCAGTAGTTCGTGATGGCGACCCTATAAATCTACCACCGATAAAAACAGATGCGCCTTGCACAGGCATGCCTCTGGAATCCTTTATCACTGCTTTAATTCCAGTTGGACATATTAAAGAAACTGAAGAAATTGTTAACATTTCGCATTTTTGTACAGCACAACCTGACGGCTGGTTTACACTGCCACCGCTGTCACCGCTAGGATCTGCAAAAGAAATATTAACTGAAAAGAAAATTAGAAAGAAAATCGCGAGGATAAAAGTTATTCTTTTTGTTATCATATTACCATACCGTTACATTACCTATTTACTTTAATATTTAAAAATTGGTATTAAAACCTAGAAATAGAAACTTTAATATAATTTAATCTGTTTTTCTATCTATGAATTTAATTCCGCTTTTTCTAAAATTCCTAAAACTTGGTTTTACCGGTTGGGGTGGTCCGATTGGTCGAATAGCTTTAATGCATGAGGAACTAGTTGTAAAAGAAAAATGGATAGATGAGAAAAAATTCGGGAAAGTTCTAGTAGTTTATCAAGCATTGCCCGGTCCAGAGGCAACTGAACTTGCATGCTATTTTGGTTATAAAGAAAGAGGCAGAATTGGCTCAATAGTTTCTGGTTTGGGATTTATGCTACCTGGGTTTATTCTTATGCTCATTGCATCATATCTATATGTAAATTATGGATTAAAGATTCCTGAAGTGAATGCTGTTCTATATGGGATAAGACCAGTAGTAGCAGCGCTTATCATTCATGCGATTTACAAGCTAGGCAAAGCGAACATAACCGATATTAAACTAGTTGCAATTGCAGCAATCTCCCTAGTCATATTTCTGTTTACAAAAATTGATTTTCTTATAATATTGGCCGGAGCAGGGTTTGTTTCATTCTTACTTTATAACGTGAAAATAAAAAGGCCTAGTGCTAAGTCCATCTCGCCTTTTATTTTACCAATATTACAGTTTTATTCGCAGCTTCAATTGCCACAAATTCCTTTACTTTTCCTGTTATTTCTTAAAGCGGGTTTGCTGACATTTGGAGGGGCATATTCTGTTGTTGCATTCTTGCAGCAAAGTGCTGTATACGAAAATCATTGGTTAACTAATGAGCAGTATTTGGACGGGCTGTCAATTGGCGCAGTTATGCCTGCACCAATGGTAATAATAGGTACATTCGTTGGTTATCTGGCTGGTGGAGTAACCGGAGCGATAATTGCAACTGTTGGAATATTTCTTCCTGCATTTGCATTTACACTTATGGGTTACGAATACATCGAAAAAGCAGTTGATAATAAGAAATTACAATTTTTCTTGTTAGGTCTAACTGCATCGGTTATTGGATTAGTGGCGGCAACATGGCTGCAGCTTTTGCCTATTGCAGTTATAGATATCCCGACAATAGCATTAGCATTAATAGCGCTTTATTTAATCATAAAAAAATTCAATTTTATAATAACAATCTTAGGAAGCGGAATAATCGGATTGATATTGAAATTTGTTATTCATATCTAAGAAATCGAAACCTTAATATAAATTAACTTTGATTGTTCTCTAATTTGGTGATTTCTCAATGGCTTACGAATTTAAACTTCCAGACTTAGGCGAAGGTATTCATGAAGGGGAGATTAAGAAATGGCTAGTAAAAGAAGGAGATAAAGTCAAATCAGATCAGCCTATTGCCGAGCTCGAGACAGATAAAGCAGTAGTTGAAATGCCATCTCCGAAAGGCGGCGTTGTGCTTAAATTATTTGGCAAAGAAGGAGAGAAAATAAAAGTAGGTCAAGTTCTTATTGTTATCGGGCAAGAAGGCGAAAAATATGAACAGAGGCAGGAAGCAATAGGCAGTAAGCAAGAAGCAATAGGTAGGAAGCATGAAGCTCCTCAAGCCTCAAGCCTACCGCCTAAACCAGATGGCCCCAAGTCTCAGACTGAAATAACCATCCCTCAAGAAACTTCTACCGGCAGAGCAATGGCAACCCCATTTGTTCGCAAACTGGCGCGTGAACTTGGCGTTGATATTGAAAAAATAAAAGGTACAGGTGAGCATGGAAGAATAAGCGAACAAGATATAAGAAATGCATCAAAAGGCGGATATGATTTCATAAAGCAGGAAGCAGTAGGCAGTAAGCAAGAAGGGCCTACAATCTATGACCTACCGCCTAAACCAGTTCAACGCATCCCAATAATTATCGAAGGTGAAGTTGAACGCTTACCATTTCGCGGGGTTCGCAGAACAGTTGCAGAGCATATGGTTACGAGCATGCAAACTGCTATGCATGTAACGCACGTAGATGAAATTGATGTTAGCGATTTAGTTCGCATACGCGAGCAGGAAAAAGCATACGCTGAGCAAAAAGGTGTTAAACTAACTTATTTGCCATTTATCATCAAGGCAATTGTTGCTGCATTGCGCCAATTTCCGGTTTTTAACTCTAGCTTGGATGAAGAGAAAAGCGAGATGGTACTTAAGAAATACTATAATATCGGAATAGCAGTTGATACAGAAGATGGATTAATTGTTCCTGTGCTAAAAAATGCAGACAAAAAAACAATTATTAATCTTGGGAAAGAAATCGCAGAGCTAGCAGAAAAAGCACGCTCGCGAAAGCTCACGCTTGACGAGTTGCGAGGCGGTACATTTACAATTACCAACATTGGCAGCATAGGTGGAGTATTCGCAACACCTATTATCAATTATCCTGAAGTCGCGATCCTTGGCATATATCGAATGCAAGACAAAGTCGCAGTTGTAGAAGATAAAGCAGAGATAAGAAAAATGATGAATATTTCTTTGACATTTGATCATCGGGTAATTGATGGTGCGCTTGCTGCGAGATTTGCTGTAACAATAAAAAAGCATTTGGAAGATCCTGGATTGCTGCTTGTGGACGAATAATTAGCGTGTTATGGGAATCTTTTCAATTTGTCAGGCAAACACATATATTTAAAAATACTTTAGTAATAATTACTATTATGGGTGTAGCTAAAGTTACTAGAAATTATCAAGTAACAATTCCTAGAGATGTAAGAATAATGCAAAGTATTCATGTAGGTGACACCATCGTTTTTTCTGTTGAGGGAGAAAGAGTTGAAATTCTAAAATTAAAGGAAGATATCTTGGAAAAAGCATTTGGGTCATGGAAAGAAATGAAAGAAACTGGTACAGATTATGTTAAGAGAATAAGAACAGAATGGGAGACAAGGGAAAAGAGAATAAGGCGACAAAAATGAGCTTAGTTATAGATTCAGATATCTTTATTGATACATTACGAGGGGAAGAAAATGCAGTAGAGTTTATTAGAGGTGTAGTCAAAGAAGATGTGTTTTTCTCTGCAATAACCGAAACTGAGCTATTGTCTGGTAAAGAATGTGAAGATGATAAGAAAAAAGAGGGCGTTTTGCACGTTTTGGCGCTTTTTAATAAGGTTATTGTGGATAATAAAGTGGCTCAAATAGCCGGAGATATTCGAAGAAAATATAATGTTTTAACTCCTGATGCAATAATAGCCGCAACAGCTTTTTTAACAAATTCAGTGTTAATAACGAGAAACATTAAAGATTTTGAAAAAATCAAAGGTTTACAAGTTAAAAAACCTTATTGATTAAGCAAATCTTCTAGTTCTTCAGTATCCTAACAAATCCATGATTTCCGTCAACTTCTATCAAATCGCCAGTTTTAATTAAGTGAGTTGCATTTCTAGTCCCAACTATGCAAGGAACCCCGAATTCACGAGAAACAACTGCTGCATGGCACAATATGCCGCCTTCGTTTGTTACAATTGCTGCTGCTCGTTTTATCGCAATTATAAAGTCCGGCGATGTCATTGAGGTTACAAGAATCTCTCCTTGCTTAATATTTTTGGCATCATGAGCACTCATTGTTACAAATGCCCTTCCTTTTACTCTGCCTTTATTTGCGATCGAGCCTTCTATTTCTATTATTTCTTTGGTATGCTGTTTTTGGCCAAATATTTCAACTTTCTTTCTTTCAATTTCATCTTCATCTATTAGAAATTCGAATTTTGCATCGTTACTATTCCATATTACCATGAAGTGCGCCATTCTTTTTTGTATCAGTTTTTTGTCAAATTTATTTTCGAATATTTCCCTTGGAATTGTATGTTTCATCTCTTTTAGGCTAAATTCATGATATTTTCCTATTGCTTCCAGTAGTCTATCCACATAGTGGAGCATCTTCATTGTATATTCTTTTCTATAATCCTGAAACCATGCAAAGAATTCCATTAGTTTAACTAGATTCCTTTGCTCTTCATTAAATCCCAACTCGTTCATTGCTTTTTCTTTTTCTAATACTAGTTCTTCATCTTTTTTCTCTATTTCCAGGAGATATTGTTCTGGATCTGGATATTTTTCTCTAATCTTTTTTAATTCCTCTTCAAAAAATTCTTTTCCGAGCACTTCAGTAGTGAAATAATTATTATGTAGCCAAGAATAATTTTTAGCATGTGCTTCTAGTTCTTGATCGCTTTTAATTTGCAATAGATCTTCGAATTCTCTACGGGAAAATGATTTCCGAACCGGAGTTGTAAGTAGAGAGAAATCTTTTTTATCTTTTGATAAATCTTCGAGAACCCTTTCTCCGTAGACGCCAACTGGTTCTGTAACACCCAATAAGAACCATCTAATCCATAAATCGTGCAATTCTCTAAATTTTTTTACTAATTCCTGTTCGCTCATGCCCCCGGAATTGTTTGAATCTTTCATGAATTGAGCTATTTTTCTAGCTTCTGTGTTTATCTCATCTTCAAATTTGCTCCATCCATTCTTTAAAAAATTTTCAACCAATACTCTTCCCATATTATAGAAGTCCTCATTCTCGTTGTTCCAAGAGATAAGGTCATTTTTCCATATACAGATGGTTGTTGGCCAGGGTGTGCCGTGATATTTTGTAGTAGGCTCTGCCCATGCTTCCATGCACATAAAAATTGGCGTAATTGTTGCATTTCTTTCCCAATGAAACCAAACGTCTTCTTTTGTAGTCATAAAAATCACTTTAGTAATTCCAATTAATTCTATATTTTATTTCCTGTTCTTTTCAAAATACACCTTTCCCTGTTCTACGTAATCAACGTTATCCCATTTTGGATCTCTCGGCAAACCGAGTTCTTTGCGAACTTTTTTAATACGTCCAAAATAACGCTTACAATTTTCTTGGGATTTCTCGTATACATACGCATCATGTACTCCTTCGTACAAACCACAGTCTAAGACGTCTGCATCTTTAACCAGCTCTACATACGGATTTTTGGAAACCTCATGTTTATCGCTGTGATTATATATAGCTGTAGTAATGAGTGTGATTTCTCTAGGCGTGAATTTTTTGGTTTGCCGTAATATTCTTTTTGCTATTGGCGCACCTTTGTGTGCGTGGTCAGTAACACGACCGGTAGTAAAGACATAAATATCATGCATAGCGCAGATAATAGCGCCAAGCTCTGGATCGAGTCCGCGTTTCTGTGCAAGAATTCGTCCGACCTGAGCTACTGCAGAGCTGTGCTTTAACTCAAATGTTTTACTCCATGAACGCTCTTCATCTGGCGGCTTGCTTTTCAAAATTGTCTCTACTACTTTCCGCTCAATAAATTCACAACGAGAAATTTTGTCGCCTTTGAAATGCGTATAAATTGGGTTATAGATGTATGACATAAATTCTACTCACCTCTTGTAATTATATAAGAACATTTTAAAATATATTTATTTACTACTACTATTAGGTAGTAGTATGAATACTGAAATATTAAGGAAACTTGGTTTGGGCAGCAATGAAATTCGGGTTTATCTTGCACTACTAGAGACAGGTCAAACAACTACTGGTCCGCTTGTAAAAAAATCAGATATTCCTTCCTCAAAGATTTATTACACACTTAGTTCGCTTATCGAGAAAGGAGTGGTGAGTCATATCCTTAAAGGGAAGATAAAATGGTTTCGTGCTAATCGACCAAGTGTATTGAGGCATCTTCTAGATCTTAAAGAGCAAGAACTTGCTAATGCGAGAGAAGAACTGGAAAAATTTTTGCCAAGCTTAGAATCTGAATTTGCTTCTGAGAAACGAGATTATAATGTCGAGATTCTCGAAGGCTTACGAGGAATAAAAAGCCTTTATGACCACTCATTTGATATTTGTCAATCAGGTGAAACCATGTATACAATGGGGTATCCTCTGCTCGCTAGCCAACTTTTACATGCATATTTTAAGGATTTTCATAAGCGAATGACAAGGCGCGGTCTAAAAGCTAAGATTATCTATGATTATGATACTTGGTTTTCAAAAGAGCGCGAACTACGGTCACATGCCGAACAGCGTTATCTACCTAAAGGAGTGCATACTCCAGCATTTGTTCATATTTTTAGAGATTATATAGGCATCATGGTTGTCACTGAGAAACAAAAAACCTGCATTGTAATTAAAAACAAGGAAGTTGCGGATAGTTATTTACAGTATTTCAACCTTCTTTGGAAATTAGGCAAAGAACCAAAGTAAATCATTAAAATTACTAAAGCCAATCATTAAATATCTTATTTCCGAATGAGAAACAAGGTTAAACTATACTCAATATTCAAAACCAAAACTCAAAAAGATCAGGTGATCAGTAAATGGTAGTAGGAGAAATAGCAAACGGTTGCCAAGTTGCAATTATAGGCGGTGGGCCAGGTGGCTACGTTGCAGCAATACGTGCAGCGCAGCTTGGCAAAGACGTAATACTAATTGAAAAAGAGCCAAACGGACTCGGCGGCATTTGCTTACATCACGGATGCATTCCAAGCAAAGCGCTCATTTATGCAGTAGACCAGTACGAGTCTGCGCTAAATGATTTTCCAAAATTTGGCTTAACATGCGATAAAATAAATTTTGACATTAAAAAACTTCAGGCGTGGAAAGAAGAAAGCATAAACAAATTAACAAGCGGCATCGCAATGCTAATGAAAAAGTACGAAATAAATGTCATTCAGGGTGAGGCGTTTTTTGAAAACTCCAAGCGCTTGCATGTTAACACAATTCATGGTCCAACTTATGTTGAATTTGAAAAAGCGATTCTGGCAACTGGCTCAAGTACGCAGATGCTGGAAGGTTTTGAAGTAGATGGAAAACAGATTATTACTTCGACAGAAGCGCTAAAGTTTGATTATATTCCGAAGAGCATGGTTGTTATTGGCGCAGGGTATATTGCACTGGAATTAGGAATGATGTACGCTAAGCTAGGTACAAAAGTAACATTTATTGCACGCAGCGTACTCGCATCGCAATTAGACCGGGATATTGTGAAGCCGCTTTACGATCGATGCAAACAGCTTGGTGTTGACATCTATGAATATTCAACCCCGGATCGGGTAGTGAAAGACGCAACTAAAGTTACCGTCTTCATCACATCAAAAGAAAAAGGGCAATTCGCAATCGAATCTGAGTTTGTTATGGTTGCAATAGGCAGAAAACCAAATACTCAAAATCTCGGGTTGGAAAAAACAAAAATTCAGCTCGATGAAAAAGGATTAGTCAAAGTCGATGAAAAGCGCAGAACTACTGATCCGTTTATCTATGCTATCGGCGATATAACTCCTGGTCCGATGCTCGCGCACAAAGCGTTTTTGGAAGGCAAGATCGCAGCTGAGGCAATCGCTGGTTTATCAAGCGCATACGAACCGAATTGCGTGCCAGCAGTAATATTCTCTGATCCAGAGATTGCAGAAGTAGGAATAAGCGAAAAAGACGCATTACAAAAAGGATTGAAAATAAAAGTCGGGAGATTTCCATTCTCAGCGCTTGGTCGCGCGGTAAGTGTTGGGCAAAGCGAGGGTTTTGTAAAAATAATTGCAGATGACCAATCAAATCTTATTCTTGGGATCCATATAATTGGTCCGCACGCAGGTGATATGATAAGCTCTGCTGCGCTTGGTATCGAGATGGGTTTCACGCTAGAGGATTTGGCATTAACGATCCATCCGCATCCGACATTCCCGGAAGCATTGGCAGAAGCTGCAGAAGCAACATTGGGAAGAGCGATACATATATTTCAAAATAAAGTCTAGTCGGCAAATTAATTTATAAGTAAATGTTTAGTTTTCGTTTAATTGACCTTCCCTACATCTTTATATATCTTACGCGACATGTATTTCTACTATGCAATTTGTTGATAATCGAGGGGCATGGCAAGGAAGAAAACCCAGAGTAACTGAAAGATTATTTATAAGATTTTTGGAAACTACTTCTTCTGAAGAAGATTATAAACACAAACTCCTGCGTGCAATTTTCAAAGGAGTAAATGCAAGAGTTGATCATCTCAACGGGCGAGCGCATTTTACGACTTCAAGTTTTTCAATTTTTGCAAGAAGAGAATTTATAGGGCTTAGTGAAAAGCGTCCATTACTTCCGTATACACATATGCATTGTCGGGAAGTAGGCGATCTTGCGTATATACTTGCAAGAGAGCTTCAAAAAGCAGGCTTACTTGGCGGTTTGCCCGAGGATATCACCGTACTTATGCAATTATCTGGATACGCACACGACATAGGAAAAGTTTTCATACCTAGAGGTCTGTTAGGCAAAGAACTTTGGGGCGCTTTGCAAAATTTTGAAAGAGATTGTATTAGGCATGGTCATTTGATAGCAGGAGTGACATTATTAGAAAGCCTACAAATAGAGCGCAGAGGTGATCTCGTAAGTCCGCTTATTCTGGCCAATGTAGGTTGTCATCATATAAGCTATACTGGTCTTGATTATCCGAGAAGTCCAAGTTATGGAAAACTACCTGGCATGGACGGAAAGCTTATTGTTGGGAGTGAATTGCCAATTCACCAGCGCATCTTAAAGCTTTGTGATCTCATAAGCGCTAGATTAAAACGCTACTATCGCGTTCCCAACGGTGAAGCAGATAGTGTTGATACTTTAGAAAAGTCAATTGCATTTGCATTAACAGTTGTTGATACTGAAGTAGATCCTTTACTCTTTCCGTATTTACTTAAAGGCATTTATGATATAAGCTTAGAGAATGCAAAAGAGCTTGTTGAGCGTGTAACAACGCGTGTAATATTAAATAAAGAGAGAATGCAGACACTAGATGATTTGCTTGCTTTGGTTATGAGTGAACCTATGTTTGATAGATTTATCAAAAGAGAGAATAGACTTGGGTTAAATCTATATGGCAGTGATTCAAATTCCAATAATGGAGCAGCAGAGATTTCAACAAATTTTGGCGGGGTTCTAGCTCTTCCGTGAACTTTATTCACGAATTCCTTGATTCTACTTATCTACTAAAATTCCATTCTTTTGTTGAATATCTTGTTTTTGCGAGTTCGCGCGATCTTGCGAGTTCTGCCTCGCTCCATTTTCCAAATTCCCATTGCTTGTTTGAAGTAAACCCTTTCACCAGAGAATCGTATAGCTGATCCTTTTTTATCTTTTCATTTTGTTTTTTTATGCTTGTTACTCGCTCTTCAACTGTAGCGATCATCTTATCTCTTATTTTTTCATCTGGTACTTTAAGCAAGGAAAACATTTTCTTAACATCAACATCAAAAAGAATTGTGCCATGCTGCAACAAAACGCGATTCCTGCGAGTCTGCGCGTTGCCAGAGATTTTTTTCCCTCCTATATCAATGTCATTAATCGGAATGAAACTTGCCTGTAATCCAAGCAATGCCAAGCTATCAATTACCCATCCGCAGATTACCTTATAACTTTCAATAATATTTTTTGGGAAAAGCGCCTCCGGTGCTATCACGCTATAAGTAATCTCCCCAAAATTATCATGATACACCGCGCCACCTCCTGTTCGTCTTCGTACAGCATCAACTCCCTGTTGTTTGCAAACTTCTAGATCAATTTCATCTTCCATGCTTTGAAAACAACCAATACTAACTGCGCTTGGTTTCCATGTATAAAATCGAATTGTTGGCGCCGCGTTGCCAGAGGCAATAATTTCGCTCGCTGCCTCGTCCAAAGCCATGTTTGTAAATGCGTCATGCTCTTCGAGAGCTATTACCCGCCATTTTATATTAGTCATAAAATCAGTAAGCTAAATAATAAAGGGAAAAAAATAAAAATAGGAAACGCTTACCGCTTACTTATCTCCGAAAGTGCAATAACTGTCTCAGTTTTTGTCACCCCTTTAAATTCTCGTATCTTATTTATCACAAAATCTGTTATATCCCTTATGTCTTTACCATATACCTTGACGACGATATCAACATTCCCTGTTGTTTCGAAAACCTCATCGACATTTGGATATTTTGCAATTTGACTTGCCAGTCCGCCCTTTTTAGATGAAGATTCTAATTCGTTATTATTCAGAGACACAAAAACTAGCGCGCATACAATTTGCCCTATTTTTTCACGATTAATTCGTGCAACATAAGCTTCAATTACGCCATTTTCCTTTAACTTTCTAATTCTATTGTGAATCGTAGTTGGTGGGATGTTGATTATTTTTGCCAATTGGAATACTGATCTTTTCGCATTCTGTTGGAGTTCATAGAGAATATCGAGATCTTTTTCATCGAGCTTGATTTTTTCGATAATAGCCATGGTATTATCTATAAATAGATAATTTTAAATCTATGCTTTTTATGGATTTTTTGTTCCATTTTATTAGTATAATATAAAATTTTAATCCAATTATTCCATTTTTTCGGGATTACTTTAATATAGTTCCTTATCGGCAGTAAATTTGGTGAGAAAATGACTAAGAAAATATTAGAAATAAGAAAACCACGATCAACTGATCAAAACACCTGTCCATTCAGCCTTGGGAAGATGAGGGTGGTCCCTCTTTTTGAACCCCTACAAATAGCTAGAGATAAAAGAAAAATAGCGAGGCAGTTGAAAGACGCTTTCGAAAAATTTATTGCTAAAGAGACCGAGTTTAGTCCAACCTATGCTACTGATCGAAAAGTTAAATTTAGGCCGTGCTATAGCGAAGCGGAAGAAGCGATAAAAGGGATCGGATATTCCGCCAAAGATGTGGAGAATTTCAGTCTTTCTGTTTCTATAATAAGAGGCGAAAGTTGTTTTTCTCATCATCTTGGTTTGTTCTTAAGTGCTCTAATAAACCACGGTAGAGATAGTGATTATATAATCCATACTAGGCACTTTAAGGGCAATCCACCGGATTGTTTAGGTCTTCTAAATACCAAAAACATTCTTGTGAAAGGAAAAGCAGGCATGTGGCTTGGGGAGTTTATGAAAGATGGGAGTATTGTCTGTACTGGTAGCGCATATGGAGGAGTAGCAAATGGTATGGACGGAGGTAGCATTTTAGTTAAAGGCAAGGTAGGTGAGGGAAGCGCACAATATATGAGAGGGGGTACTTTAACAATAAAAAAAGGAATAAACGAACGTTTCTATGATTATCATGGTTTTGGCGCTTTTTCAGAAGAAATCGCTACTGTCTACATAAAAGGTGGAAATCTTCCAGGAGTCAGGGTCCTTTCAGAATTAAAGTTATACTACAAAGGGAAAATTGTGCCAAATGACACTTACTGAACTTTTGCATTTTCAGATCTACTAGAGAAAAAATTAACTTACAAAACCAAACTTCTCCCGTAATTAGGATTTGAATTTTTGTGAAAAAAGCAGTGGGAACATCCGACCCTTCGATGTAGTCAATTTTTTTAGTTCAGAAGGTTGTAAAAATCTGTTCTCGACTTTAAGGCCCAAAAAGTTGCAAAAAAGGTTTGATGAAATTACAGGGGAGAATTTTCAGACCAGTGAAATTTAACGTCAGAGAAAAAAATAAAAATACCCTGTGGCTGACCAGTTTATCCCAATATTTTTCTTAACCCTTCTGGCACAAGCTTGAATCCGCTTAACACTTTTAACAATCCGTCTTCACCAGTAAGTGCTGATAAAATATCCCCAGCAGCCTTCATAATTTTTTTATTGCTGTCATGCTGTAACCATAAAACACCAAGGAGTTTCTCTATCCCGCGCTTTGTAAATTTCTTTTTTTCTTGCCATTCTGAAACAAATTTTTTTGTCTCTGGAGTTTTTAAGAAAGCATTAAGGGACTCTGATTTTTCAGATGGTGCCTTTGTCTGTTGCAAATCTTCTTCATCCTTTTCTTTAAATTTCATTAGTCCTAAAAACCAAGCCATTACCATGGGATCAACTCAACAATAAT
>JAHFGR010000063.1:0-456 GCA_023247345.1 Microcaldota archaeon
TATTTTTCATTTCGCTTGCAATCTCGCTGGCAGTCTTTGCGCTTACGCCTAATGTCGGCCTTTTGTTCCTTGCAAAAGCAATTGCGCTTGGCATGGGTTTAAGCATAGTAATATCCCTGATATATCCTGAGATTCGAGGTGTTCGTCAAGGTGATCCAGTTTCTGTTGTACTTTCGAATTCCATACCATTCCTGCTTGGCAGGGTTGGCAGAGCAATGTCAAATGCAAGGAAAAATAGCGAAGTGCGCGTGCGCTTTGACAATGGAGAAGAAGCAGTAGGTATAGTAGAAAGCTATTCTGGCATAATTTCGCCACCAAAAGTTAGAATTATTTATGAAGAGAAAATTGTAGAATAATCGCAACGCGCATGGTGCAATGCACAAGGCAATGAATATCATGGATTTTCATTTTTACGTCGATCAGGAAGAAGCGAAACAAATACTAATCAGTGTTATC
>JAHFGR010000063.1:466-1658 GCA_023247345.1 Microcaldota archaeon
GCTCGCGTTTACTATCCTTTATGCAAGGCCGGGTTCGATAATAAATTACCCGAAGCAGTTTCTATTCTTTACTGCATTATCTGTTGTAACAGTTGGAAGCGGATTTATTCTGCATGAAATGGCGCATAAAGTTGTTGCAATTTATTATGGTGCATACGCAAGATTCCAGATGTGGATGCAAGGCCTGCTGATAATGTTTTTCACTTCTTTGTTTGGTTTCTTGTTTGCAGCGCCTGGCGCAGTCTATATATACTCAGCAAAAATATCAAAAAAAGAAAACGGACTAATTTCGATAGTCGGTCCATTTGTCAATATCATTATTGCTGCAATATTTTTGATACTAGAAAATGTAAGACCAGTTGCATTTTCATTCCCGTTTTTAAGATATCCTTTGCATGTTTGGGAGTTTGGCGCGCAAATAAATATCGTTCTCGCCTTATTTAACATGCTACCTGCATTTCCTCTAGATGGTAGCAAGGTTTTTTCCTGGAATAAATTAGCATGGCTGGGTTTTATTGTAGTTTCGCTAACATTTGCTTATTTTGTTTTTGGAACTATCGAAATCGTAATTATGTGGGGATTTCTTCTTGTAATATCATTACTTTTATCGAGGATGTTTTAGTGATTTTATGCAAATGACCAGAAGATGGAATTTTAGAAATGAAGCGTGCGATCGAAGGCAATTACTTAAGAAAGATTTATACGAGCGTGTTTTAGAAGATGCACTTTTATCAATGCAAGAAGCGCACCCATTGCATTCCGGCTTCAAAGTTGGTTGTTCGATATTAAATCTATCAACAATGTTACTCTATCGCGGAAGCAATGACGAATACGGTGGTGGCTATCATGTCGGCTCAACTAATGCGGTACACGCCGAGTCTTCTGCTCTTGACAGTCTAAGGCATGAACTTCGTGATAACGATGCGGTAATTGTTGCGACTATTGGAGATGCTTCGGATGTTGTTACTCCATGCGGGCATTGCCTAGACGTTCTTAGAACATATTTGCCGATGGACACAGAGATATTAGTCGCAAATGCGAGGGGAGAAGCGGAGGTATTGACCGTGGCAAAGCTATTCCCAACTGATTTCACAAGAATGGATTATGGCGATCTTTCATTAGATAAAATACTGATAAAGAAAGCAACAGATGCTGTTCAACGGGGATTAGTATTAAGCGATGATTTGCGCGA
>JAHFGR010000063.1:1668-6948 GCA_023247345.1 Microcaldota archaeon
CGCGGTTGCTTCTGCGATTTCTGTCGCGGTAAGTGCTGGCGATCCGGATATTGAATTTATTGCATTGGCGAACAGAACCGGCGAAATAAGCGGATTTGATAGGCAAAGAATATTCGAAATGTTCGGCTTATTGCAGAAATTACAAACAAGAAGAATTTTTGTTTCTAAAATCGGAGAACCAGATACTGTGATGGTAGCGAGCCCGACAGAAATATTGCCATATGGGTTCGGAATTGCTACGCTCGGTTTGGATGAAGAAATGAGATCGAAATTAGAAAGAACAAGAGTTGCATAATGGTGTTTATATGCGCGGCGCAGAAGCAGTTGTTTCTTTTTCCAGATTACTTGGAAAAAAAATTGTAATAAAAAATCGGATTGCAAAAACTTACCGGGTAAGCGAGCTTGATAAAAATTTAAGAAAAATTCGAACTCGAGTAGAAGCGCGTTTATTGCACAAGGCAAAAATTGCTGGCGTTTTATGCCCAACTGTCTTATGCGTTGATGATTTTTCATTGCGGTTAAGTTTCATTGATGGAAAAAGACCAAATATCACCTCACAAATTGCAAAGAAAACTGGCGAACTACTTGCAAAACTACACGCAGCAGATATTATACATGGTGATTTCACGCCCGCGAATTTGATATTTAATAAAAATTTATACGTAATTGACTTTGGCCTTGGTTTTTTTAGTAACGATATTGAAGACAAGGCTATAGATGTATTAACAATGCTAAAGAGCATAGAAGAAAAGTTACACCTACTTTTTTTGAAAGGCTATTCAAGCTACAAAGATTATGCGAAAATCCTGAAGAGAATTGAAATTGTAAAAAATAGAGTAAGATATTTTTGATATTCGTGTTCTTATAATCCAAACAGATTGGTTTTTATTTACTTTTGATGTTCACCTCTCAATAGCTGAATAATGTAACTATGGTGAGAAACAAATGCGTTTTAACATCCTCTTGCTTGCAGTATTGTTTATGATTATCCTAGGCTGTACCGGTTCAAACGTTGAGGAAATTAAAAATCAAGAAGACATAATTACTTCTAATATGCAGAATGCGGCAAAGTTGCTTGAGTTTGAGGAGATCGGACAACTTAGTTCATTTAAGCCAGAATATTCATCTTATTCCAATAATATCGGATATGCATGCGACAAACTTTCTTCATTGGATAAGAATAAAAAAGTAATCTCTAAAAAGACCGAAGCTGTTTGTGAAAATAAAAAATCTCTTGATGATTGCTTCTTCTATATAGAGAAAATAAAAACAAAACTGGGGAATAATCAGGCTGATATAAATCTTGATAATCTGGATATCCTATGTCGCGATCTTCGTTCTGTAAATCTTGACATGAAGCTGGAAGAAAATTTTAAGCAGAAATACAAGAACTACACTGCTTGGCTAAATGCCGAGTCCTACATAAAAACAGAATGGGATTCGCTTAAGTTTCATATTCAAAATTACTCCTCAGAACAGTTAGCAGGAGCTAAAGTTTCTGATTATTATAAAAGTTTCAAAGGAGTTATTGACAATGCAAAAATTTCACTAAATGGTATCAAAGAAAAATGCCTTGCGAAGAATAACTTTAAAGAAACAGATTTAGAAGCTGGGCAAGTATGCGATGATATTGATACATATCTATCAGATGCAGATAAATTCAGCAAGGCTCTTTATACTGTTTTTTCCTTCTATAATAAATTTGAAGTTGGTACTACTGTAGTTAATGATGCCTTTATCTCTGAATGTAATGAGGCTTACACATCATTCAAAGATGTCAGTGAATTGAAATTTGTTAAGGATACTTCTATTGAAAAAAACAATATCAGTGCGCAGGATTTTTATTGTGACTCACTCGAAAACTTATCCATCGTGTACTCTAACCTAGGTATCCCTCTGGTTTTTGAGGATGGGAAACTTTCATCAAATACGAAAATTGGCGTGCTTAAAGCCAAGACAGTTTATATCACAACCAACACTGCTTTGGGTAGTGGGGTTATACTGGGTTCAGATACAGGTGGCTATTACATTCTTACAAACGCCCATGTCGTTATAGATTATGATGAACAAACCGGTACTCATAACAATCCTACCAGTGTAAGAGTGAAATTCTATGATAATCATATAAGCTATGCTAGTGGGTTCTATTTTAGTAAAGAATACTACGATTTTGCATTACTATACGTGCCAGTATCGGTGCAGAAATATCCTACTGCCACCTATGATGAAGTTTACTATCCGAACGTAGGTACTCCAGTTGTCGCGATTGGCAATCCTTATGGCTTTGAGTTTTCGGTAACACAAGGAACAGTATCCGGGGTGCGCGATGGGGGCTGCTTAAGCGATTATTGCTACGGTGCGGTGATACAAACTGATACTGCGATTAACCCGGGCAACAGCGGCGGTGGTCTCTGGGACTTTAATACGCTGGACCTTGTGGGTATCAATTCCTTGGCCTTCACGCAAGCACAAGGAATCAACTTTGCTATAAGCATGGTACAATATGGCAAGTTAAAGGACACGTTCCAATATTTTGATATTGGCTAGAAGTTGTGTTTAGGTACTACACTTGGATAAAAACGTAGGAAGAAAGATGTAAATACCTAATCGAAGAAGCGAGTTTTTTATTTTTTAATTTTTTTAACGCAAAAGAGCGACCGAATAACTTTAAAATACAAATAATCAAATTATTAATGGGCTAGATGGGGGCTAGGGTTCCCTGCACCGCATATACCCTTTAGGCGGATCGAATGCCTGGGGCGTTATAATAGATTAAAGCGTCTTCTATCTTAAGCGTCGATGCCCTGCCTTATTTGACAGTTTACATAGCGAAACTGGTGAGATCGAAAGAAGCAGCCATAAGTTATGCGAGCTGTGCTTATAAGATACAGGGCGGAGCAGACACGCGACAGACGACACATTTACGGCTGGAGCGTGGCTTAGACGATAGAAGCTCCACTTTATTTTGTTATAGCTAACCAGGAAGCCCATATTTTCTGAAAATTTGGGCTGATTTGACTATCAGGTCAAACGGAAGTCCACTGTGTAATACTAATAATGTTCAGCAATCTCGGCATACGTCAAGAATCGTTATCTCTCAGAACAAAACCCCATCTTTTTAATACTTATCTTTGTAGAACTCTAAAATCAGTTTAATCACTGGGGTGATTTAATGGGTGGAATGTGTGGAACATGTGGCGCTGTAATAAGCGTTTTAATTTTGGCAGCAGGTGGCGTGTTATACGGTAATGTCGCAGCTGCAGGATTGACATCTGTCCAACTTGCAGGTGTTTTGTTTGTCCTAGTAGGTTTAGGAAAACTAGTTCATGCAGGTGGTATGTGCTCAATGTGTAAGGGCAAGTAATGTGTGAACAAATTGGATTCTAAAAGGGCTACAAATGGATATTGGTAAATCGCTCGCGATTTTGTTCCTATCAATGCTGATAATTTCGCGGGCGCTTATTTTTATTTTTCCAAAATCATCAAAATACCTAATGAATAAAATTTTAAAGTGGAGTGATAAAAATTTTCTAATTTTTGGCGGATTTTTATTCATTGCCTCCATTGCGATATTCTATTATTTATCGAGCATAATAATATTATCACAAATCATATCTGTTGCGTTCGCTCTCGCACTTTTACTTGGAGCATTTTTTCTAACGCATCCAGATTTTTGTAGGGCGATGATGAGTTTGCTTGTAAAAAAGGATGATAACTGGATAAGAAAACATGCTGGCTTAGCAGTAATCGTTGCCTTAATTTTATTATTTTATATTCTAAAAGTATAATCCGGGGTCGGAAGCCTCAAGGGGCGGACCACTCACGGCTTGCGAGCATTTAAAAATTAATTGTTTTAATACTTTTTCAGAGACGAATATTAATTATAATTTTGGGTGATATAATGGGAATCTTAGATAAACTTTTTGGAAAAGGAGAAACAACAGAAGTTCCAGATTTGGAAGAAGTAATGGATTCAGAAGGAGATGTAATAAATCCGCCAGCAGATTTTTATGTTAAGCGCATAGATTTGCGAAACGAAGGAGATGCTGATCTTGCAATAAAAGAGTTATCTCAGAAGAATATAATTATTATGAATATCTTTCCTTTGTCCAAGCAACCAAATCGTTTAAAAGGTATTTTGGCAAAATTGAAATCACAGGCAGGAAAGATGAACGGTGATATCGCATTGCTCTCGCAAGATGCAGTGCTACTTACACCTACAAATGTAAAAATAGTTAAATCAAAACCAAAAATGCAAAAACAATAATTTTTTTCTTTATTTTCTTAACTTTTTATTATTTTAATTTTTCCTTAGATTTTAATTGGTGACAAAATGATACTAGAAGCAGTGAGACAGGGCCTTGCATCTACTAGAATAGGGGCACGAATTATAAAGTCCAGACCATTTAAAGAACGTCCTGGTGTACAGCCTCTTATTGAAACGGTAGCCACATGTAGACGTATATCAAAAGATAAATATCCAATTATTGAGGGATTAGAAGAACCAAAGCTCCAGTTATGCGTAACCGATCCTAAGGCAAATAAAAAATATTTTGTTTTCAAGATATTTTTCTGTGATGGAAGGAGATATCATGATAAATCTCATCGCGAATTTCCAGGTACGCTTGTTGTATCGCAAGCAGTACCATCGCTGCTGGCCAAGAAATCAGAGCACTGTGAGAATCATCCTGGAAAAGATCAAAAACCAAAGCGCGATATAAGCGATGCCGATAGTGCTATAGTAAAAAGTATAATGAAAAAATATGATGTTTTTGAAGCAAAGCAAAACGCAGGGATTTCTTGGGGATATGATGACGATAATTTGCCAATGATCCAGACCTATTTACTTGTAAATGCAGAAAAAAGAGACGAAGCAAATAATAAATTAACACAACTTTTGGAAGAGCTAACCACTTGTGAACTGAATGAACGCGAGGTAAGACCCTTGTTTATAATTAAACCTACTTTTGAATGGACTGCTGCCAGTGAAGGGCCAGTGCCAATTAACCGTTGGTCACTCTCTCATTCTGATTAACGATTAAATGAATAAATATATCACCAAATATTTCATCCTGTTTTATATCTACTACTTGTTTCTGAGTTAAATGCAAGATCGACATCAAAGTATAAACAACTTCGATTCTTTCTTTTTTGTCGATTACGCGCGAAAACATCGTCCATCCTTGATCATCAACACTTATCTTGATTTTTCCAAGTATCTCTTCCATTTTTTTATCAATGTCGAACTCTCTTAATTGGAGGTTTACAAATTCTTCGATC
>JAHFGR010000064.1 GCA_023247345.1 Microcaldota archaeon
AAGATCCAAGAAGCTTTAGTAGCTTGGGTGTTGTTGGTGTTAACAGCCTAACAGAAGATGCTCGCTACGATGATAACGAAAACTACGTTTCTCGCGCAGCAGTAACTGTAACAGCTGGCAACAGAACAAGGACATTCGTTGTTAAAGAAGGAGAAGATGCTTCAGTAACAAGCGAAAATGGCGATACAACTGCTACAGCGACATTCCAAGAAGGAAATGATAGTGAAGCTGCAGTTGAAGTTTCTGGCAGTGGCCCAGGTCTTAGCGTTTCACCAACCTTAGGTGTAGTTGCTGAAGGTGGTGTAGTTAGCTTTGGTTCTGGTGCAGTAAGCGCAACAGTAAATTCAGTAACTGATGGTTACGATTTAGCAAGCACTCCAGCAGATCAAAGATGCAGAGAATACTCAGTAAAGCTATTGTTTAATGACTCAAGCGAAGCAAGAGAAGTAACCTTGGTTGAAAGCGAAGCATTCGACATAAACGGTCGTACAGTAAGAGTAAAGACTATTCAATACGATGACGACGCAGCAAAAAGATATGTCGAAGTTGAAGTAACTGTAGGTGCATCCACTACTACATCAGTATTGGCAAATGGTCAAATGACTACTTTAGAAGGAAGTGGAGCGACAACTCAAGTAATGCTAGTAGATATGAGCTTCTCAGAGTTAAGACCACCAGTTGCACCTGAAGGCGATGCCGGAGCAGGTAGCGCAGACGGCGGTTAATAATTTTTTTTCTTTTAATTTTTATAAATTAAGTGGGGGATTAAATGAGACTTGACTATAATAGTGTAAGGCCTAGACCAGAAACTCATTCTAATAATTTAACACCAAATTTCGTAAAATTTTTATTAATCGGTACACTAAAACTTGCGGGTTGTGGTGGCGGTGGAACCGCTTCAGAACATCAGCAAAAAACAGGGCCAGATGATTTTCTCTATTGCGCAGATTTAGTAGCCGAAGATTTAAGAAAAGAATTGGCTTCACGAAGACAGAATGTTAAAGCGTATTGTGAGTTGTTTGTGCTGGATTATTTAGATCGCATAGAATCCTGTTTAGACGAGTTTGGGCCATATATCCATGTCTGTCGAAATGTTGAACCTGCCACAAAAAGGGAATTAAGCTATGAAGAAACAGTAGAAACATGCAGAATGAATGTAACGGCAGAAAGAAACGAATTTGCTAACCTGGCCGCAGAGTGTACTGCGTATCATATTGAAGATGAATAAAGGAGATATTAGTTAGCATATCCTTAACTGCTCCAACAGGCGCAACAGTTCCTGGTTGCAGATAGCTTATCTGGGTTTATCTTTTTTACCTATTCTTACCTCTTTTAAAAAGTAAGTTTAATACAGTTTACTTTAAATCATTTCTTGGCTGCGAATAATTAGCTATGCCATATGTATGCCAAATAATTATTGGCAGATATCTGGCACATATTATTTAATTAGAGAATAATACATTTCTCTTCCTTTTTTGGTTGCGTATAACATATTGAGTTTTATTAAACTGCTAACATCTCTTCTTAATGTTCTTTCAGGTACTTTGAACGTAGTTAATAAATCAGAAAATCGTACTTCTTTCTCTATTTTAATACTTTCAAGTATTCTTTTTTGTCTTTCGTTTAGTGAAACTTCTTTTAATGGCAGTATGACTTGAAAAAATCCACGTTCTTGCGAAAAAACCGGATCAGCAAGGCCAGTAGATCTCATTCTAGACACCATGCTCAGAGTTCCGCTTCCCCAATGTTCTATCATCTTTACCTTATGTGCAAGTTCAGCTATAAATGGATTTCTTGGCTTTGATTCGTGAGGTTTATACAAATCATTTATCTCCAATGGCTCTGGCAACATACCTGGATTTTTTATTTCGACGTCTTTGTTTGTAATTTTGACGAATATACTAGAAGTAACGGTATAATCCCTGTGAATTAACGCGTTTATTATTGCCTCCCGCAAAACCTCTTCTGGTATTATTGGCTTTTCATATCGTAGTGCCTTATCAAAAAACAGTTTTTTTGGAATCTTACTTATTATGTAATTCATAACTGGTTCTACAATTTCAAAAATACTGCCTCGAAAATCTTCCATATCCTCTAATTCATTATTCTTAAATACGGCGCATTTAATACCGTAAAGAGGAAAATGATTTGCGGGTTCTTTACCGAAAAAGAGCAGGGCAGCATTTAGTATCTTACCTTCTTTTATTACTCCTAAATTTTTAAGACATAGTGTAATATTGGAGTATTTTTTCCCTATTAATTTTACGAATTTCTTAAGACTTTTTTCGTTGATTTCTTCGATAGTCACTTCTGCTGATTCACTATCAAAATGTCTTTTATCTAAAAATTTTTGCTTAAAGAATAACTCCAAATTAAGTGGGTCAAGAATCTTGTTTGTTTTGCCTACGCGCTTATACGCACGACCTTTATAAAAATGTGGTCGGTGCTCACTTTTGTTAATTTCAATAGATAATACTGTTTTGTCTTCTATTACTAATTCTTTTATTTTCGGGTAGACTGGAGGTGTTATACTTCTCATAATAAGATTTGATATATTCTCAACAGTTTTTTTACCTAAATCAATGCCAACTATGCTGCCAGAATCTTCTACGCCAATATATATCGTTCCTCCCTCAGCATTAACCATTGCGCAAACACTTTCTAATATCTCTTCTTCGCTAGCAAGGCTTTTCTTTAGTTCTGTCTTTACGTCTTCTTTGAAAAACATGATTAACTAATAAAGCAAAAGAAATTTAAATGTTTGCCACATATATGCCAAACTATTAGTGGCAGATATCTGGCATAAATAGACATTACTTTAATCCAAGAACATCTCGTGCTTTTGCAAAATCTTCCGGAGTGCCAGGTTTTAGTGCGACTTCTGTATAATCCTGCGCGCGAGTTACGATGTAAATACTCTCTAAACTTACTCCACGATTAGCAAGCTTGCGTGTGATCTTACCAAGTTCGCCCGGTCTGTTCATCATTTTTAAAACTATAATGTCAGATTCATTTATTCTTAAATCAGGAATTTTTGAAAGCGTTTTCTTTGCTGTTAAAACATCATTTGTTACGAGGCGAAAAACTGCCTTATTGTTCTCTTCATAAGCTGAAATCGCTTCAATATTTACCCCAACGCTGCCGAGTGCTTCGGCTATTGCTGCTAGTGTGCCTACTTCATTTTTTGACAAAATGGTTATCTCCTTCATTTTTACCCCCTCCATCGACTTATCACCATCTCATGCTTTGTCAGCTATGCTGACAAATATTGACAACATTTTTTTGCCATGTTGTCAATGCTCCTGCACTAACGTTATCCATATATTTGAATCGAGACTCACCGCTTACGCGGTCCCCTCGATTCGGCCTTTTTATGTATTTCTTATATCGTCATGCGTAGTACGCAATCTATGTAAGAGGCACATATTAAAAATTGTTTGTCGCAAATTTTTAGATAGTGTTTTTATATGGAAAATGAGGAATCAAATAAAGAACAGAACAGCAAGCTTCGAGACGAAGTTATGAACGCACTAATGAAAGTAGATGACCCTGAAATAGGTATAAATATCGTTGATTTAGGCTTGGTTTACGATGTTTTACTGGACGAAGTCCATAAAAAAGCAATAGTAAGAATGACATTAACTACGCCAGCTTGTCCATTGCTTGGGCATCTGGTAGCAGAAATTGAAGATAAGGTTAAGCAACTTGGCTTTAGTGAAGTACAGGTTGATATTGTCTGGGATCCGCCTTGGTCGCCAGAGATGATGAGCGAACGCGCAAAGATGATGCTTGGGATGGTATAATGCAAGGCATTTATTTCTGGATAATAAGGGTTATCTTAACTACAAAAGACGCACCTTTTTAAACACTTTCTACCATAATAGTCTGGGTATATATGAGACAATTAGCAAGTGCCAACCATAGACTAATTTCGCAATCATTAGCTGCGCATGAATTTGGGAAATATAAACGTGAAAGAAAAGAAGCAGTAAGAGCAGTTGATGTTAACGAAAGCGAAGCGCTTAAACAAATTCTGGAAGTTTGGAAGCCTTTTTTGTTTGATAGTCTTCATTCCGACTATAATATAGCCCTTGATATTGCAAAAGGACTTAATTATTCGGCAAAGGATGTAGAAAATTTTAGTATTGCATTAGCAAAATTCCAAGATGAAACCCATTTTGATCTCAGGGCAGGGGTGTTTCTTAGTGCATTAATTAATAATGGAAAAGACGATAGTTATACTATCAGAGTTTCGCATATTTCAACAAAACTTATCTATCTTGGATATAAAAATACTAAAAATGTTCAAGTTTATGGAGACTTAAATGCCGATGTTGGTTATGGAATGAAAAGCGGATTATTAGTTGTGCATGGAGAAGTCTATGCGCGAGTTGGTACAGAAATGAAAGGAGGGAAAATTATAATCAATGGTAATATGGAAGAAATGGTTGGATCTGGCATGAATGCCGGAGAAATTGTTATCAATGGTGATGTTGGTGCGCATGTAGGTGCGAGGCTAAAAGGCGGCAAAATAAAAATTAATGGAAGTGTTGGGTACAAAGTTGGTGAACACATGCACGGCGGAGAAATAGTAATAAGAAAAAACGCAGCATCAGACACAGGTGCATTTATGCGAGGCGGTAAAATTATTATTAAAGGAAATGCAGGTTCTGGGCTGGGGGATTCTATGGATATTGACGGAATACGTAGAGTTGATGGTAAGGTCATTGAAAGCAAGGTTCCAGTAATTGTAGTACATGGCAATGCGCAAGATTATATTGGTGAAAATATATTTTTCGGAAGAATATACTTGCATGGAAAATATAAAAAGTTAGGTAATACACGCCATCTTGTGCATGGCGGCATCTATCATAAAGGAAGTGCGTTAATTGAAAGAAACGGTGATCTCAAATCATGAAACTTACATTTTACGGCGCAGCTGGCGAAGTAGGCAGAAGCTGTTTTTTACTAGAAGACGAGAATACTAGCAAAAATTTATTGCTTGACTGTGGCATTAAGCTTGGCGAGCGAACAGAATACCCTCTTCTTAGCGAAAGCGAAATAACAAAAATAAAAAATATTTTTATCTCCCACGCGCATCTTGATCATTCAGGTTATTTGCCTCACATATTTGCAGCCGGTGCAAAACCAAATGTTTTCCTTACAAAGCCTACGCGCGATCTGATTAGCGTGCTGCTTAGCGATTATCGCAGAATTCAGGAAGAAAAAGGTGAACAAGAAAATAAATTCAAGCAAAAAGATGTTGATAATGTTTTGAAACTTACGAACATTGTTGAATTCAATACGAAGGTTAACACGCCATTTGAAAGCATGCTGTATAACGCTGGGCACGTTTTAGGAAGCGCAATAATTCGTATTAACGATCATAATGGGATAGTTTATACCGGAGATATATGTATGCGCAATACGCGAACATTGGAAGCATGCCATCGTGATTTTAGCGCAGAAACACTTATTATGGAAAGTACTTATGGTGCAAAAGAAGACGTTATACCAAGCTATAAAGAATCAGGCACAAAGCTTGTTGCCAGCATAAATGAAACAATAAACAAAGGCGGGCATGTTCTTATTCCTAGTTTTGCAGTAGGCCGTGCGCAAGAGATTTTGTTAACGCTCGATGATTATATGCGTAGTGGTGCACTGGTAAAAACAAAAATTTTCGTCGAAGGAATGATAAATAAAGCGATGCGCATTTATCGCCATAATGCTTACTATGCAAGTGACGATATAAAAAAGCGAATTTTAATGAGTGAAGACGACCCATTCAAAAGCAAATTTTTCCATATCTCTCGCAATAAGGATCGCAAAGATGTTTTGAGCGAGCCTTGCATAGTTGTCAGCACTTCTGGTATGCTCACTGGTGGGCCAATACACTTTTATCTAAGCAAGCTTGCAAATGACCCAAAGAATAAACTGATATTTGTAGGATACCAAGCTGAAGGAACGCCCGGTCGCAAAATACTAAATGGCGAGAAAAAAGTTAAGATTGGTTATAGTGCCCAGGAGCATGAAATAGAAATTAACATACAAATAGAAAATATCAGAATGTCTGGTCATGCTGATTACAATGAGCTTTTGCAATTTATTAAAGGAATAAAAAATCTCAAGCGCGTTTTCTTAATTCACGGAGAAAAAACAGATTTAAAAGAAACTTTGGAAAATAAATATGAGATAATCGTGCCGAAATTAGGAGAAAATATCAGTTTTTGATTATATCTATATAGATTCGAAAACTTGAATTCCAACTGTATCTATTATCCGCTTTTCTAATGCCTTTGAGAATTCTTTTGCATACCAATTGCCTAGGCCCCATAAATCTACAAATAATTCTGACACGGTGACGTTGTTTTTATCTGGATATTTTTTCATATGCTCGTCTGCTCTTAGGACGAATAAGTTTGAATAACCATTATTTTCAGGAAATTTTCTTTTTATCTCACTCAAAGTTTTATCATCTGCATAGACATAGACCTCTGTATAGTCGGAAGGAGCATCATTATTAAATTTAAATCTATAGCCAGTAAAGGTGGTGAATTTTACTTTTTTCCATAATGCTTTTTCTATTTTGACTACTGAAAGATTAACGTTTGTTTTATAAACTATGTCCTTTCTAAAATTTCTGTTACTGGCCCAATAAAATAATAGTTTTCTAATGTCAACAATTCTAAAATTCATCTTTTTTATTTCTATTGCGCCCATTCTCGCCAATGGTTTTAATGCGTTATTGACAGTGCTTATAGAAATCCCAATTTTCTTA
>JAHFGR010000065.1 GCA_023247345.1 Microcaldota archaeon
AGAAGTTCGAGAGATTTGTCCAAGGGACAAACAGATCGTGACCGAAGGTCACGAGATGCAAGATTTTTATGGGAAAGAGAAGACGCTTATATTGGCTCTGTTGCTCGCGGCTACGACGACTTCCTCGGCAACAACAGGCAGGATGTTCTCCTCTGTCTCCGGCCGTACGATCGTTTCGGGGTGGCTTTCGTTGATGTTGGCCGTCCTGAAGTGCGAAGCACTTTGGGAGCTAGTGACCAAAGGCCACTGGACGAAGCGACCGAAAAATGAGTAAAATTCTTAATTAAGCTAGTAATTCATTTTTTCGATTTCCATCTTTCGATTATATCGAAAATCTCATTTTTTCTATCGAAATTTAGGCTAACTTCCAACCCATAACCTGTGGGTTTTTTAATAAGAAAGCCATCTTTGATAAGTTGTTCAGCAGCTTCCTTTATCTTTTTTGCCATATGGGACGGTGCGCCCTTCTGGATATTATCAAAACTGGTATGTTTTGCTTTCCACCAGCCATGACGTGCAAATTTATCAAGTACCCAAGGAACAATATCTTCGTCCACCAAATCAGGCATGCATGTACACCAGAATATACATTGAACGTATATATTTATAAATAGTCATATTCTTAAAATAAATATGGAAAAATCATTATTACTTGAATTTTTAGGAGATACACCTTTACTTAGAATAATTGATTTTTTAATTGAGAATCGTATCTTTGATTACACAAAAACAGAGATAGCAGAAAATGCAGGTATATCAAGGGCATCTTTATACAAAGTTTGGCCCATGGTTGAGCAATACGACCTTGTAAAAAAAAGCAGAAAAATTGGCAATACAATTTTGTATAAATTGAATAAGGAGAACCCAGTGGTTCAAGAGCTTATTGAGTTAGATTTTAAGATTAGCAAAGAGTATGCCGATACTCTTATAAAGAAGCAAATGATAGTTGCTAGTTCAGCTTAATTTTTTGAGAATTGCATAAAGCGAATTTTAGACTAAAGGCACGTCGGAGCGAAAGTTATTAAAGCATATCATTACTAATTTTATAACATGAATAGATTAGCAAGAAACGGATTGGCAGTGAGCAATGGGCAAACGCGAGCGAGCGACCCATTCGGCAAATACAAACGCGAAACAGTACACAAAGTAAGAACCCCAGGTGTTACAGGCCAATCCTTAGCTGAAAGAGTAAAACGAGCAAGGGAAATGCTAAGAAGCATGAAGCCAGAGGTCGTAAGCCAGATAATAGAATTTCATAAAGATCTAAATTTATTTCAAGCACTCGCTTTAGCTAAGCAAGAAGGAAAGTTAATTGTTCCAAATTTTGTTCATGATGGAATTTTAACAGAAACAACAGATCAGCGATACTTAGAACAAAATTACCCAGTATGGACAGGAACTTTAATCATTTACGAAGAACCAGATGTGCCATTTGGGAAAAAAGTTCTTTTTCAAGGACTCACTTTCACAGTACCAGAGCAATTCCAAGGAAAAGCAAACTGCGCATTAGTAATAGAATACCCGTATTTTGAACTAATACTAGGAAATAACAGATATGAAATTAGAGTACCAGATGAGGCAAATATTCGTCTAATAGAAGATTTTCCAAAGAAAGATGGTTGGTACATGCCTGACGATGAAACAAAGATTCCTCACGGTAAAGAAGTAGGAGCAAGTTCAGATTCCAGACATCTTTGGAGATTAGACGTTTCATCTCACTTGGGTCTTCTGGTCCGCGTCGTTGGCGTCGTCTACGACGGGAGGAGGGACGTCTTCCTATTCGGGGATCCGTCCGTTCGTTTCGGGATGGCGTTGGTTGATGTTGGGAGCGACCGTGCCAAAAGAGGAGTAAATTCTTAAAGATTAAAAAAACCATCTATAACTTAGGCTAGTTTTAATCCGTTTTTCACCTTTCTTTCAGGCATTGCAAGCACTACGCCTTCTTCTGTTACAAATCCAGTTGTAAGCACTTCTGATGTAAAGTTTGCTATTTGCTTAGTCGGAAAGTTTACAACGCATAGCACTTGTTTTCCAATTAGCTCTTCTTTTTTATATAATTTAATCTGCGCACTCGACCTTTTTGTTCCGAGCTCGCCTAAATCTATCCATAATTTATACGCTGGCTTCTTTGCTTCTGGAAAATCTTCCACTCGAATTACAGTGCCAACTCTTAACTCTACTTTTTCAAAATCTTGCCATGTTATTTGTTGCATATTATTCACCTCAAATTATACTGGCCATGTTCCTCTGCTTAGCATTTGTCTTGTTTTTTCTATTCCATTTGCTCTAATCATCAATTCCCATCTCAATGTTTCCAAATCATCCGCACTCCAATTATCAGTTGCCATAGTCGCTCGCTCATGCGACCATCCAGTATCGTAATCGCGAACTACAAATCGCTGTTGAAATTCCCACATGCGCGTGCCCGGCAACGGTGTAACTATAAATGGATTCGCATATTCCATTCCTGAGCCAATAAGCTTAATAGCATAATCAATTGTTCTTCTTATTTGATCTACGCTTTCTATATATGTGTTATCTCCTGGTTGTTTTGGAGGATTAACAAATCCGAGCATAAAACCTCCCGTTACCTTAATGCCAACTTCTGCAAATATACTAACAATTTCCATAGTTGCCTGTTGCATTACATTAATTGTTGGCTTGTTAGAATTTCCAAGGCTTTCTTCATTTGCTGATTCTACAGCAAGATAAACGCTATAGCATCCACTTTCTGCCATTGACTTAATAAAACTTTTAGCATTTATGCCAGCTTCGAGCGATCTGATTACGTTTTTGTAAATCTGGCTTCTTTGTTCTGCCTCGGAAAGCGTTGCAAGAAATTCCTTTCCTTTATGCAATAAAATAAGATTAAATAGGCTTAGTCCGCCTTCTTCAACCCAAGGAAGATCTTGCTTTTTCAGAACTTCGAAAACTTGCAATGCATAAAGTGGATCATGCAAAAGATGATCGTCTTCTAATAAAACTTCTGTAACCCCATGCTTTTTTAGATCTGAAAGATGCTGGTCAAACCAATCTGTGCCCAACGCTCGCCACGGTCCATTGATCATAGGTATGTAGCAGAAATCGCATCCAACATTACAGCCAATTGTTGAGAATATTTGCGCCCATGCACCATTGCTTCGCATTCTCGCGCCAGCAGAATGATAAGGCGATGAGTACAAATCCACATTTAGCAGACCGAAATCAGGAAGCGGGAAAACATCTAGTTTATCTGAAAGCGGGCGAGAAGGACGAATACTTATGTAACTATTTGTGGAGGTTCTAACTAGCTCGCCATTTTTTCTGTATGCTAAACCCATGACTTTGGATACTGATACTTCGTTGTTTGTTAGCGCGTTTAATATTTTTGTGAACGATCTATCTGATTCGTTTATACAAATAATGTCTATCGGCGAATCAGCTAATGCGTTTTTCCAATCTCCGCTGGTATGAGCTCCACCGCCTATAACTACTATGCCTTTGTCTATTGATTTTACCAAATCTGCAAGCGCACGTGCATTTCCCCATTGTACAGTATAATTGCACTGGATGCCAACAATGTCAGGTTGAAATTTTTCAATCATTTTCCTGATCAGCGCATCTGTTAGTCCATATCTCAATAGTTTCCCGCCATTCGGCAGGTACAAGAGAGGTTCTTCTTGGTCCCAACCTTCGAATGGTGCATCAACTATTTTTATTTCATATCCTGCTCTTTTTGCTTGCGTAGCAATGCGTACTAATCCAATTGGCGTTCCAGCGCGTTTCATAATCTCTTCGTTTTCTATTCCGATTGCCCTCAACGGGCTATCGTCCGGTGCTGGTTCAATTAATCGCGTATATGGTGGAACAAACAACAAAATTCTTGGAGCTTCACCAGTTGTTCTTCTCTGAATGCCGTTTTTACTTTTTAGTAGCGAATCGCCTATCTCGCTTACAAGCGGCGTACGGAGTGAGCTGCATGAAAATTTTGGTCTTGAAGCAGCATGCATACCTTTATCTCTTAATTGTGTTTGCATGATTACTTTTATGTCTTTAGGTTTAAATAAAAATTTAGCCTTAACTGTTCGGTATTTAGTAAAAATTGCTTAAACACTAATATTTTTAAATCTTTTCACTAATAAAACAATAGTGATTAATATGAAAAACACAACCTATATACATTTGCCAAATATTGTAAAAGAGAAAGCAGAAATGCTTGTTGATGCAGGTTTGTATGGTAACATGAGCGAGCTGATAAGAGAGGCAGTACGAAACTATGTCGAACAGCAAAAGATAAGCACTGTTGATCTTGCAGTTGAACTTTATAAAAAGGAAAAGGTTTCGCTTGGAAAAGCAGCAGCAATAGCAGGAGTAAGCTATGATGAGATGCTTGATGTTCTTTATTTACGCGGGGTACAGCCAAAATTTGAACCAACTACTAAAAACGAGGGAGAAAAGGAATTAGAAAAGGCAAAGAGGCTACTTAAGTGACCAAGGTTGTTTTAGATACTTCTTGCATATCAACATTTATCAGAATCGATGGTGTAAATTTACTAGTTAAAATTCTAGAATCGAATGAGATTTTTATTACTGAACAGATAGCTCAAGAACTTAAACTAAGCAAAATTGAAGTTCTTAGAAATTTTAATCACCAGAAAATTAAAATAAAATCTGCTGATAGTTCTATTGCTGAAAAATACAATATCCATATTGGTGAAGCATCGGTGATAATGTTTGCAAAGAAAAATAACGCGTTTGCAATAATAGATGATAAAAAAGCACGACAAGCTGCCATAAAAGAAGGCATTGATTTTATTGGAACAGCGACTTTAATAAAGCTCGGAATAGAAAGAAAAATTATCAAGAAAGAAGAGATTGAAAAAATATTAGAAGAGATAACTACCAAGGGCAAATTATATCTAAGTGAAGAAATTATTGCATGGTTAATGGAGTAACTACTTTTTTTCTTCAGGTTTAACAATCCTTTCAATCAGCATAGGCATCATTTTATTCTCCGCCTTGCGTAAATTCTCCTGAAAAGTAGCTAAGCTAATGTTAGCACGCTTTGCAAGCTCTCGCAAATCGATCTTTCTTGGGTAGTCATAATAACCCCATTGATAAGCGAGCATTAATGCCTTTTCTTGCATAGGTGAAAGTCTTGGCATTACACTTGGAAAATAAACCTCTACATTCGTTACTTGCCCTATGCCTAGCACCTCGCTTTTATCCATGTGCTTGGAAAGCTCTTCAATGAATTTTGTAATTTTATCCTTACTCCAACAAGCAACTTCCCAATATTCATGGCCGTCTGGCGAGTTTACAGTTGGCTTTACGAATACCATTTCTGGATCAAAATAAAGCATGACATGTTCGCCTTCTTTGCCTAAATCATATTCATAAACAAAAACATCCCCACTTATATCAAGGCGCGAAATACTTGGATCACGTTTCAAGTCCTCCAAAAATTTATTTTTTCTATCTTGGTCATATCCAACAAATTTACATACAGTAGTTGCATACTTCTTACCAGTACGAGAATAATGGGAACGTGGATATGAAATTACGCTTACGCCAAACTTAACAGCGCGATTAACAATCGGACAATCTTTATGATATAATTTAAGTTTCGCAGTCCACATAAAAAGAATTAAGAATAAGAAATTAAAAAATGTTGGCTATTTTATCCACCTTCACTTAATTTTCTTATTTCTTCTGCTCTTTTTATCGCCTGCTCGACTATGCTCTTAAGTACACTGGAAAAACCAAGTTCCTTTGCAACCCTTAATCCTGCTTCAGTCGTGCCTTTTTTGGATTTTACGAATCTAACGAGTTCGCTTATATCTCTTTCATCATCCAAGATAATTTTTGCAGTACCTAACATTGTTTGGGCAACCATTAATCTTGCAATATTTTTATCTATTCCTAGTTGCTGTGCGAGTTTCATAATTCATCCCTCCTCACAATTGTTCCAACATCTTCTCCAGCTAAAATTCTAGAAAGAACTGCACGTTCTGCGCCATTTGCAATTACAGCAGTTATAGCAGCTTCTCTTATTGCTTGGATTTTTGTTTCCATGCCGCCAGTACCAAATTCGCTAGTTGTACTGCAAATACTGGCTCTTCTGATTTGATTTATATCTATAGCACTTACTCGCCCTGAATTGCTATCTAAGTATCCGTCGACATTTGTTAATAAAATTAGTAAATCAGCATGAGCAGTTCTTGCTACTTTGCTCGCAATAAAGTCATTGTTTGTACTTTCAAGCACATCGTTGCCATTTATCACTACTTGAACATTCGAGGCTCGAAGCGAATCAAAGTCAACATGACAGCCATTGTTAATCAGCACTTGGCAAACATCTATTTTATGCGATGCAAAAACTTCTCGCCAACCATCCATAAGAAAAAGCTGGCCTTTCGATGCAGCTAAGCGATCATTGAGCTCGCTTTGTCCATTTCTTCCAAGCGCAATAGCTCCGCTAGACACGAGTAAAATATCTAGTCCTTGCTTCTTTAATTTTACAATATCTTCAGCTAGCACTCGCGCAACTTCAAAGTTGAATCTGCGCCCTGTATTAACTATTGTACTACTCCCTACTTTAACTACGATCTTCCTGGCATGGAAGTAAATCCCTTCTTGTCATGTGCGAACACCTCGTTTATTTTTGCAGCGATTACAGTAAAATCAAATAAAATTCAAAAAAATCCAAGCCTTGCGGCTAAATAAT
>JAHFGR010000066.1 GCA_023247345.1 Microcaldota archaeon
CAAATCGCAGATAACACACTGCTCTTGCCAGAACCCATTATTCCCATAAGCAAGTTGGTCCCATTCTTAAATTCCAGTAGCGTATCAGCATGCGAACGCCAATTTATCAGTCTGAGCGAGATTAACATTGAGAATCAGCAGAATAATATTATATGGAAAAGGATAAAGAATTATCCAATGAGGCGATCCACCGTCAATTATTAAAATATTTGGGAACTAAATGTATTCATGATTAATCGATTATTACAACTATCCCCAGACGCGAGAAGGTTAATTGTATTAGAACACCTGGAAATGATGCGGGTAGCTACTGGTCAAAGGCCGAAAATCGAAACTACCAAAGGCTTAGAATTCTTAGACGCCCGAGATTTATTGAAATTTGGCGTTTTAGTAGATATTCTTGATAATGTTCGAATAGCAAGGTGCAGCGATACCTCATGGGTTATGGGCGAGTTAAGAAAAGAGCTCTCGATCGAACATAAACTAAAATTAATTTCATACGCGCTTCATTTCCAGCTAGGTTCAAAAGTTACCACGATGTTTAACAGGCAAATGTCGCACATTCCGGCAAAAGTAGACGAACCAATCGGATTCTTCCTGGTAAAAATTGAACACTTGGGCCAATTAGGAGCAATGCATATTTGGACCAACAATACTGTAAGCATGGACAGAATGTTGCTATCTTTAAGTGTTCTTTTTGATCAAGCCGGAATAAAATTCCAGGTAATGGCATCATGCGATTATGACCCGGTTACTCTTCTTATGTCGCGCCAGTTATTCCACCAGGATTTAACCGAGTATGTTGAAAACAAACGCGTATCAGGTTCAGAAGAGAGTTGTTATTCTATCTCAATTAAATTCAGTAACAATACGAATTCTGAACACATCCAGACATTCCTCAGAGGATTTAAAAAAATTCTTGATAAAGTAAGGATGATCGAGGAGCCGGTTTGCCATTTTGACAATCTTGAAATACGCGTTGGTATATTCGGAGATCCGGAAAGACTAAGAACGCTTTATCAAGCTATCCAGAAAATAAAAATAAATTCATTAAAAATAAGTCGAGAAGCGTTAAGAGAAACCCTGGGCAGTTTGGAGATAAATCCGTATTTTGTTAGCGTATCTACAAGCGGAGATCTGGTTTTTGATAGAATCGACGTATTATAAATTTTTGGCCATACGATTCTAAACATACGATGATGACTAAGGTGATCACCAAGCGAAGCCCTAAGCTGTAGCAAAAGTGCGAAGCCACGGCCTAAGCGATGAGGATTGACGTGCGGTCTGAGTAGAATTCGTTAGCCTGATACACACGAAAAACTAGCGTGGGAACACACACAGTTCATTTCCGCGTTTATTTCCTAAGGAAACTTTTTCGATAGCGATTTCCGCGTCAAGCTAAACAATTAGTTAATTGCCGAGAATTTCGAGTTTGGAACTCGTTAAACACCTAACCGCTATGTCGGTCAGGCATACGAATACTTGTCAGTCCGTCCGCTTGGTGTGTATTCGTCAGTCTGAGCGGCAATAAAAACGATTAGAGACAGGTCATTTCCTAAGGAAACGCACTGTGTGTCCCTTTATCTCGTAGCTCAGGCAGACAAGTTCGAGCCTAACATGTGGTCTGAGTAAAAAATAAGTTTTTAATCCTATACTAAGAATGATATTAATGCAATTCAAATATCTTGAAAAAAAGCTTCCGGATGCTTATAAACTTATCATTATTGCCCTTGTAATCACCGCAATTTTAAATGGCACTGCCTTTGGTTATGATAAAGTTATTCTTTCTATGATTCTTGCAGTAGCTGTAGCACAGGTATCTGATATTGTCTTTACGTATTTCAAAACAAAGAAAATTATTTACTCTAATTCAGCAACTATCACTGCACTGATACTTGTAAATATAATCACTCCTGGTCAATTTTTGCTGCTTGGAACAACATCATTAGCAGCAATGATCCTCAAACATTTAATACGCTTTGAAAAAAAACCAATATTCAATCCTGCTGCTTCAGCAATGTTTGTTATTCCTTTGTTTTTTGCTTGGGCAGGATTTTCATCTAACCCGATAGAAAGCTATATTGGATGGGGGAATAGCACCATTCAAAATGTTCTTGGAACTGTTGCGATATTAGTACTTGGCCTGCTTGTAGCAGTGAGAATAAGAAGGCTTACAGCAAGCATTGTTTATCTAGCTGCTTATATAATAATGACTCTGCTTACGGTTGGCGCTGCGGGTTTACAAGTTTACTTGCCATTCTTTGGTGCGTTTTTCATGGTCACTGAACCAAGGACTTCTCCTGCTAAAACAAGCCACCAAGTCATTTTTGGAATTGCACCATGGGTGCTTGGTAGCGCATATCTTATGCTAAACCTTTCAATTTTTCATGCATTCTCACTTTCATTTTTATCAGCCAATGTAATCAAGATAGGTTTGGAAAAGAGCAATATTTGATTGGCTAATATATCCGATAACTGAACAATCGCATTTTTATAGAGAAAATCACGATTTTGGAGACCGACAAATCGAAGATTTGCTCCGCAAAGCAAATCGAATTTCACGTCTTAAAGTATAAAAAAATACATCTCCAAGACGGAAAACTACTCCCCTAATTCCCTTTCCATAAGCCAAACTATGGAAAAAATCCGGAAAGAGATTTATGAGTTGAAGTCAAAACTATTGCGATGGCTTTATGAGAAAAATTCAATATAGCGAATAATTATTCTACTGGTAAGAAATGGAATGTAGAATAGTCATCTTATCCATCATTTTTTACTCTCATTCAATAAAAAGTTCAAGCACTGTTCTTTTTCATCGTGTCTTTTGTTCCACCGTGCAACAATTTCCTTGTAAGCATTAAGCTGTTGCAAATAATCCTCTCCATTAACACTGGGTTTCTTTATCTTAAAAATTACCTTGGCAAGTGCAGGGCAAAGCGCTCGCGGCATAAATTTTTCATTAGATTGGTATGGATAAAGTTTGCAAGAAAGCGGTGCGAATTCGTGAATGCCGCATAAGTTGTCCTTCAAAAAATAGCAAGGATGCGACTTAAAGGCGAGCAGATATTCATATCTAAGCTTTTCATTATAACACTCCAAAACAGTCTCATTATCAAAATTGAGAATGCGCAAAGGTACGAGCTCGCAGAACTCGTTTGGTTCTTTGCCTGTTTTTCCCATCACACGCAAAACATCAAAACTTGTTACAGTGATAAGGTGTTCTTTGCAACACAACGCAGTACAAAGTTTGCAGGGATTAAGCATAATTAGACTATGATGCAAAATGATTTAATTTACCGTTATTATGCAGTAGCAATAGCATTCCCCATTTCTGCTACATCATGAAATCTGTGCTCTGGCTTTTTTGCCATAGCCCTTAGAATAGTTGTATCTGCATGAGATGGTAACTTTAAGCTTGGTTTTCTAATGCTTGGTGGTTCAGGCTCTTCAAAAAAATGTTTTCTATGAATCTCTTCAAGACTATCTCCATTAAATGGTAGTTCTCCAGTTAACATTTGATATGCAGTTACACCTAGACCGTAAACATCTACCCTATGGTCTATTGTGCTCCCCTGATAAATAGCCTCCGGAGCCATATACAAAGGTGTCCCCAAAACAAAACCATCGTTTGCTTTAATATCCTCCATGCTAATTGCAAGCCCAAGGTCTAGAACTTTTACAGTTCCATCCTCTAACAAAAATAAATTATCTGGCTTAACATCTCTATGAACGAATCCTTCTGCATGCACTGCTGCAAGCGCCTCACAAACAGGAATTAATACTTGCTTTATTTGGTCCCAAGTCAAAGGTCCGTTTTTTGCAATAAATTCACTAATCGTGCTGCCAGATAAAAATTCCATGACAAAATAAAGTGGGTTTGATTCAAAGGACAAATCTGTAACTTGAACTATATTATTGTGTCTTATCCATTTTCCAAGAGCTGCCTCTTTAATAAATCTGCTCACAGTAGCTTCATCTGTAGTAAGTCTGTCTACTATTGTTTTTATTGCAACGTCCCTACCAGTTTCTCGGTCTATCGCACGATAAACCTTACCACACCCGCCTTCGCCTATTTTTCTTAATATAAAGTATCTTCCATCGACTAGGGTTTCTAATAAAGGATCGCTATTATTGCCCGTTGTGGTCTTTCTATTAGTAACTATTTGACTTTTAGTATCTCCTTTACGTCTTAATGGTATTGTAGTAGCTAATATCATGTTATAATTTATGTTCGTAAGTATATTTAAAGGTTGTGGTTTTTGGTGGGGATAGGTATATTTATAAATAGTTCTGCTGAAATGAAGAACATGATAAGACCGGCCATAAGCAGGAGGGTAGAATCTAGAAGCAATGGGCAGTTGACTACTGCGAGTAGTCGCTTCGGCAGATATGATCCAATGGATAAGCACGAGGCTAGAGGGTTGAAGGTAGAGGGAACTGAACTCGAAAGACTAAGAGCAAGAAGAGAAATGTTAAGGTCAATGACACCTGAAAAAGCATCGGAAGTAATAGAATTTCATAAAGGCTTAAACTTATTTCAAGCGCTCGCCTTAGCAAAAAGAGAAGGAAAAATAATCGTTCCTCACTTTGTTCATGACAGGATTTTAACAGAAACTAAAGATCCTGAAGAGCGAAGCTCTCCCGATTGTTCTGATAGAACAATGGGCATCTTGTCGCCTAGAGCGACAAGCTTGTTGGGAGATCGAGAACGAAGTTCGAGAGATTTGTCCAAGGGACAAACAGATCGTGACCGAAGGTCACGAGATGAAGAATACTTGAAACAAAATTATCCGGTATGGACTGGAACCCTAGTTATCTACGAAGCACCAGACAAATCTTTTGGCGAGCAAGTTGTATTTAGTTGGAAAGCGATTAGTATAGATTATTCTATTTCTTTTACTATTCCAGAGCAATTCAGAGGAAAGATAAATTGTGCACTAGTAGTTGAACATCCTGACTTTGAGCTTGTTGATTTAGGAAATAACAGATACGAACTAAAAGTAGTCGATGAACGGAGCGTTCATCAAATTCAGAGCTTTGCTAAAGAAGATGGTTGGCACAATTACGATGAAAAATCTAGGGTTCCTATTGGCGCAAAAGTAAAACATGATGTTGATCATGGCATTGATCATACAATTAGACATCTCTGGAGAAGTCGTAATTTCTATATTGGTCCTGTTAAACGTGCCATCTTCAGCTACGGGCGTCACTTCCAAGCAGAAGGTCAGTTGTTTTTTGATTCTCTGGTGGCGTTGTTCTAATTCGATCGAATTCTTTGATGTAATTAGTTCTTCATTCTTAGATGTATCACAATAACCGCAGCCGCATTAAGCGCTAAAACATAATAAATCAAATTCGGAACAACGCTCGTACTAGGTGTATTGTAAATTATCACTGATTGCATGCCGGTTATACCTTGCGAAAGTGGGCTCGCCTCTCCTACCTGCGCCATAAAAGAAGGCATAAAATCAAAAGGGAATATTAAACCAGACATGAAAAGCAAGGGCAAACCAATTACGAGCGACGCCAAAAACGCAGTTGCCTCGGAGTCAGAATAAGCCGCAATGATAAAACCAAGTGCATTAAAGACTATCATCATCAATACGCCAACAGTTATCAAGTAAGAGATCGTCTCGATACTAGTTATTGAAAATGCGTTGTACAATAGCGAGGACATTAATAACAATATCAAAAGCTGTGGAAATAGTACGATCGCATAACTTATTATCTTTATCGCAGCGTACTCTATCGAAGATATTTGAGATATAAAAATGCGTTCTAACGTGCCATTCATTTTTTCCCGCACCAGTGAGGTGGAAGATAAAAACAACGATAAAAACATCATTATAATTGGCACTAGGCCAGGCAGCAGGAACTCGAAAAATGTTTTTTTCTCAAAAGCGTTTAATGATTTCAAATCAATAGGCGAGACGACTGCCAACGGATCGCGGGCCGTTATTTCTTTTATCTGCTGCTTTGCATTATCTATAAGAGCGCCCATTTGGTCTGATTTTTCTATCAGTGCTCCGCTCGCAGCAAGCGCTTCATTAAGCGTTTCTAGAGCGTCTCTTCTGTTATTTTTTAATGTCTCTACGAAGTTATTCAGATCATTTATCTTTGATTTTGAGAGATCAGTAGCAACTAAACTTTCATTTATTTTTAATTTGAACTCCTGCACTGTCTGGTTTGTATCATTGAGATCTCGTCTGGCCTGCCTTATTTTGAATAATCTGTCATCAACGCTAGTTTTTACATTGCCCATGCTCTTGTTGACCGCATTCACAGATCCGCATATGCTTGCATTGTCTGTTGCAGTACAATTTAACAGTCTGGAGGTATTAGAAATACTGTCAGCCGCATCGTTAACAATCATGCTTATATTTAGTAAATCGTTTTCTGATTGAACGAGCGCATTATCATAATTTGCAAATCTGCTTTCTATTGCTGTGAGATTTTCGTTCGCGCTATTTAATGCCAAACCAGCATCTACGATTGTTTTATTCGCATCACCAAGCGCATTAGTCATAACACTAAAATCAATAGATTCTAATTGTTCTTTTGTTTGTTTCAGTTTTACAGTTATTTCATTTGCTTTATTCTTGGCATCGTTCGTTTCATTCTTTAATCCGCTTAACCTTTGATCTGCCTCTTCAAGTTTTTTCCAAATAG
>JAHFGR010000067.1 GCA_023247345.1 Microcaldota archaeon
TTTGACGCGATTTTTTTGCCATCGAGTCAATGCCTTCGCATTCATTTAACGCGTCGTAAATCCCTTTTATAAAATAATTTTTGTATTCATCTTCCATTGCAAGAAACGTGCCGCCCATTACAATTACTTCGCATTTGTCTGTCTTATGTCCGCTTATTTCAAATTGTTTTATTCTTGCGCTTGCCTGTAAGTATGGATCATAGTTATTTTGTCTCGAGCGAAGCGCTGCAGGTTCTTCTCCTGTATAACTTTTTGCAGCCTTGCCAGTAAATGGACAGTAAATACATTGCCAGTTGCATGATCCTTGCGGGCGAATCATTACTGCGACTGGTGTCACTCCAGAAAGCGTTCTCATTGGTTTTCTCTTTAATAGGGTTAGTATTTCTTTTGTTAATTTTTCCTTGGGTATATTCTGGAGTATATCGCTATTTCTTATTACTGTTCGCGATGCAAAGCGCTTTGCGGCCTCGTTTTTTAGTTTTTGTAAATCATATTCTTTATCGTTAATTATTCTGTCTATTATATAATCGATTGAATTCATTTAGAAACCTCTTATCTGTTTTATTAGAAAATTTATTTCACTTAATCTTCATAGCTTACAATCTTCTATTTCAAAATTAAAATTTCTTACTATTCTATCCTCTAGATTTATATATAAAGCTAAGAATCAGAACTATAATTAATTAACTATAACTAAGGTGAAGGAGGAGGCCAGTTGTCTGGGTCTACGCCCAAATATCTTATTACATCAATAAAACTCTGTAATGGTTGGGCTCCATATATCGATCTACATCTATTGTTATCAGGATTAAATAGTAAAAATACAGGTGTAGGCATATCATCTGTTACGCCAGCTGCAGCTATTCTTTCTTGATCATGTGCCAATGTCTCTAGGATTCTTGCATCCGGTGTTCGCTGGTCAATATCTCCCTGCAAGTCTGCTCTACAAGAGTCGAATCCAACTGAGTCTACTGTGTTATCATCTCTATTGAAAAAGTACAGGTCCCAGGTATCATAAACTCCATTTTTGGCCATTATTCTCCATAAGATGCTTCTGGCAGTTATAAGATCATCCCCTTCTCTTTGTGCACATAAAAATGCAATCGCATATGCTTGTGACCATTCATATAAAGAATTTGGACGGAGTCTAAATCCAATTCGTACTAGTCTTGTTTGCTCTACAAGGTGGTTATAAGTTCCGTCCGCATAGTCGCCATCATACCCGCCTTCGCCAGTAAAAAATGCCCTGTCTGTGGCATGCTCACTTAGATCAACTATCCATATCATCTTTATAGGAGAAGATGGAAAGCTGTTATCCCATCCGTAGAATCCGCGATCGCTATCATCTAATTCTGTCCAGCTGAAGCTGTGTTCGCGATCTTGTGTAATGCAAGGTTCTGGTGCAGATAAGACCTCTCCAGAAGAGTTTCCCGCATCACTCGAATGTGGTGGTTTCTGATTTTGTTCCGCATCGTTATAAACAGATCCATTGGACCCCCCATCTTCTCTCCTGCCCATTCTATCGCCCGGATCATGAGGTGCACCACAATGTAATGTGAAAATCGTCGATAAAAGAACAATAGAACTAGAAAAAGCTTTGGCTAATCTACTTGGTTGTTTTGGCGTTTCGTGCTTTTTTGGGCCAGTAAACAAATTTTGCATAATTTATTATAATATGAAAAAGAATATATTTGTTGCGGTTTTTAATTTACTTTCGGAAGTACTGATTTTTATACAAAATTGGATAACAATCCCATAAACGAATAGACTATGCTCTCAAAGGTTGGTAATATCAATACTCCGTGATTAGTTGCCTTATAATCGCTTCTTAAATTTGTTTTTACCTGGAAACCAACCTGTTTTTCTTGTTTTATTATTCCGCTAGCTTGGGAAACAACAGATATAATTGGGTTGTACGTTTCTTCTTCATTCTCAACCAATTCGTAATTAACAACTTTTGTCGATTTAGCTGAAACATAAACATATTTTTTATACTGCCATCGTTTTAGTCCAGAACTGCTAACCTCAAAAACATCGCTTGCAGTTCCTTTATTTGTTATTGATATCTCATATCTAGCAGGTTGCCCAGGCCCGACAGAAATAGCTTCCGGAGAAACTGTCATATCAAGAATGTTCCAAGTTATCTTTATCTTTACTGCAAATGTTACGTTGTTTAATTTATCATCATTGGTATCCTGCACGCTTATCTTAACTATGTACTCTCCTTCTGAAGCATCTTTCGCAGCAGTTATTCCAACATCCAATGGTCTTTCATATAGTTTACTTTGTTTTCCTTCCCATCCATCCGGAAGATTCATCGGTACTGCAAGATCATAATCTCCGCCTTGGCCAAATTTTCCGCCCTCGGATACGTGGGGTTCTAGTCTAATTGAGATAGTTTGCCCAGGACCTATCTGCCCCAAATCGATAACATCGTCCGCATTTACTTCTCTTATTACTGGTTCAGTAACTTTTATAGCGAATGTCATTGATGCGAGCGATACTAAAAATAAGATTGATAAGATGGTAGATATTTTTTTCATATTATATTATCTAGGAGAAGATTAAAAAATCTATAATCGTTTTAATCAAAAACTTTTATAAGCACATATTTATATTATTCTAAACATGAATCGATTAGTAGGTTCCCGTCTTAAGCCATTTACAACATATGCATCAAAACCCGCAGCATTTGGGAGGTTTCAACCAGAAGTTCATCAACCAGTAAGGCAAGCTGATTTGAGAGGAACGGACTTAGATAAACTAAGGGCAAAAAGAGAAATGCTAAAAAGTATGACAGCAGAGCAAGCGTTGCAGGTAATCGAATGGCATAACAGTTGGAGCTTGCTTCGTGGATTTACCTTCTTTGAAGCAGTAGAACTAGCTAGAAGGGAAAATAAGATAATTGTTCCAAATCTAGTGCACGATAAGATTTTAAGAAAAATAAAAGATGAAGACTTTCTTCGTGAAGTTTATTCATATTATCTACGTACAGGGACAGTAATCATCTTTGAAGAGCGACATAAACCATTTCTGGAACAGGTAGTATTTACATGGAAACCTTACAAAACAGATAAACATCTAATATTTGATGTACCTGAGCAATTTAGAGGGTTATCAAACTGCGCATTAGTGGTCGAACATCCAGACTTTGATCTAGTAAATCTAGGAAATGACAGATACGAACTCAAGGTAACCGATATGAACAGCATTCATCTAATTAACGATCTTCCTGACTTTGGTGACCATTGGTCTCATGAATATGATAGACGCTTTAGAGTACCATGTGGAAAAGCATTATACAGTAATGATTATGCTTCTGGTATGGTTTTGGGCAGGAGCTTTAGCTCCCAAATAGATTGCATTAGGCGTAGTATGAAAGGTGGCGTTGGCAATTATGTCGGAAGAAAAGTAGCCAATGCGAACTTCTATAATATAGATACTTTTGGCGTAGCGTTATTCTAATAATTTACAAAAAAGAAAGATTTAAATAGTTTTACCATGTAAATTAATCTTATGGAAACAATTACTATAAATGTAAGCGAAGAGATTGCTGAAGAATTTAGAAAAAAGGCCGAAGAAAAGTTTGGAAAAAAAAAAGGCTACCTTTCTAAGGCGGTTAGCGAAGCCTTTATGGAATGGCTAAATAAGCAAGATGATTTAATAGAAAATGCATTAGCGATAATTGAAAAAGGAATAAAGGCACCACAATTAAGATATTCTAAGAGGAGTGAACTTTATGAAGGTTCTCATAGATACTAATATCCTATTTTACGCCATCGATAGTAGTGACCGAAGAAAACACGAAATTGCCAAGGAAATCGTAAAAACTGCTTTTAGAGAAGAAGCTTACATTTCAGCCCAAAACATCGCAGAGTTTTATCATCAGGTAAAAAGAAAACTTAAGCTAGAACAAATAAATGCTGCGAAAACAGTAGCTATGGCAATCATAAAATCAAAAAACTGGATTAAAATATCTTATGATGCGCATACAATATGGAATGTGATCAATAAAGAAAACGGTAAAGATTTTTGGGATTTGGTTATTTATTTCACCATGTTAGAAAACGGTATAGAAAAAATAATAACAGAAAACGAGAGAGATTTCAAGGAATTAAGCGGAATAGAAGTAAAGAATCCATTTTAATTTCTACAAAAACGCCTCAACCTGCTCTTCTTTTTTCTTTCTTGTTTCTTCAAATGCTCTTGCCTGCTCGTGCAGAGGCAATCCGCGTTCGCGTTTTGTAGATTTTCTTTGCCTTACATTTACGAATATTGGATAATTTACTGCTTCGCCAACAAAAATAGCCTCGCCAACTTTAAGAGAAGTTATGCTCTTTGCAACGCGAGCGTCAATGCCTTCAGCGCTCATCTGTATATGGTCAAGGTCATTTGGATTTGTTACGCGCAAAATTATATGAGTACTACATTGCGATAGTGCAGTAGTAGAAAGATTCACTGGTCTTTGGCTTACCAAGCAGAGCGACGCACCGAACTTGCGACCTTCACGGGCGATTGTTTCTATAATACTACGAGAAATCGCCTCATGCGCCTCTGCCTTCTCGCGCGCAAAATTATGTGCTTCTTCAATAAGGAATAAGAAAGGCGGAATTTTTTCCTTCTTTCTAAGCTTAAATAGGCGGCGTGCAATAAACGAAACAAGTATCTGTTTTTTTCTCAAGCTGTCTATAGAACTAAAATCCAAAATCAAGAGCTCGCCAGGTTTGATATCGTTAATATTCGGAGATTCTTTATTTACACTCAGGAATCTGTATCGCTTAAGCTCTGCCAAGGCGCGTTTTAACGTGCGCTTCACTTCGTCTCGAGCTACGTCACTTTCATTTATATTTTCTACAATTTCTTTTAGACCGTAAACACCTTCAGTTTTTTTTAGATTATGCATCGAATGCCTTAGCAATTCGCGTTGCGGAACTGATAAATTTGGAAGCCATTCTTCTATCATTTCTGGCGATACTTTCCTAACTGGAAAATTTATATCGTTGCCTTCTATTAAATTTGTTTTTATCCCGTATTTATCATCTAATTTAAATCCCACGTATTCGCCATGAATATCGACAATAACTACTGCAATTCTACCATCTTCTTTTTTTCTATCCAATAATTCTTCTATAAGCACACTAGCTAGGTGCGATTTACCCGCGCCGCTCATTGCCAGTATAGCCAGATGTTTCTGGAATAAGCGAGTCATGTCTATTCTCGTTTCTAGTTCGTGGTGCTGTATCTTGCCAATATTTAATCCGTCGTCTTTAAATCCTAAAAATTTTTTTAATATTTGATCATCTGCTATTGAAACTTTTGCGCCTGGAGCTGGCGGAGAATAAGTTCTTAGGAATTTTTCATCATTGAGTGTTCCAAGAATTTTTACCTCTCCAATAAGATAATCCCATTCGCTAGTTGGAAAATTTTTATTCATGCTGCTGGCTTTCTCATATTCTGCTACGCTTTCCGCGCGTTCAAAATATCGATTTGCTCTTACTAGCTCGTTTATATATCCGAATAATTCGCCTTCCTTTGTTGTTAGCTGTACGAATTGTCCTTTTTTTGCCGTGTCCTTGTCTTTATCTAGTACGAACATAAACTGAGAAGTAGAAGGAGAATCTTCTGTTGAGATAACTGTACCTATTTGCATAGCATAAATTCGAATATCATCTATATAAACATTTTTGTTTTATATTTAGCTATGTCGAATCCAGAAGTTATCGATGGTTTAGCATATATAATATTCATAATTGCGGTTGCAGTTACCATATATTTTAGGGAGCGAGCCAGAAAAATGGGCTCAACAACTGGAAAGAGAATAAGATCTATTTATAGAAAGGCATGGGTTGAAGCAATTATAAAAAAAGGCGATCAACCCGATCTAATCAACACAATTAGAAATAATATTACTGTTTCTGTTGCACTTTTAAGCGCGATTATCATATCATTTGGGTTTGTAATAAATGCAGGGTTTATAAAAGTTGATGGGGATTTTTTTCATTTAGTTAGAATTGTTTCTATAATTTCCCTTTTGGGTTATTCTCTATTTATGATTTTGCTAGAAATAAGAACATTAACTTATATCCCGATAGTATCTCAGGTTCCAGAATCCCTGATTAAAAAATACGATCATATTGATAAAGCGAGTTACATGGCTAAACTTCTTCATGAATCTTACGATTACTTTTCAAATTCGATTCGTTCATTGTTTTATATTGCACCTCTTATGATCTGGTTTTATAATGTTTATTTGTTCATTGTTCTTACCCTTATAATCTCTTATGCAATGCATAGCGAAGACTTTGGAACAAAAAGCGGCATTACTACCTTCTAGTTTTGAGTTTAGCGCCCTCGCACGTGTTGTTTAAGAGAAGCTTTTTAAACACATTTTTACATACTTAGATACATGGTTAGTGTGCTTCATACAGAAAAAGGCCTTGTGACAAGAGCCTTGTCTTCCAGAGCGTTAGCTTCAAATCCATTTGATAGATATAAGAGAGAGCCAAAGTTTGAAGCCAGAAAACCAGACATTACGGGCCAGTCATATCAAGAGCAAGCAAGAAAAGCAAGGCAAATGCTAAGATCAATGGATCCGGAAAGAGTAAAACAAGTAATTGAATTTCACAGAGATTTAAATTTCTTTCAAGCGCTAGCACTAGCA
>JAHFGR010000068.1 GCA_023247345.1 Microcaldota archaeon
TGGAAACTTTGGTTTTTGGGAGACGCGCAGGTATGAGTGCACTTGCATATATGAAGAACTCGAGTTTCGAATCAGTTGATGATAAATTAATAAAACAAGAAGAGCAGCGCGCAAAAGTTTGGATTGAGAACTCGAAAGAGTTCGAAAGTTTTGCTCCGCAGAGCAAACAGATACAAAACTCAAAGAAATCCGAATTGATGCCTCGCGACATTCGGATAAAAATGGGAAAAGTAATGGATGATTATGTCGGCCCATTTCGTGATGCGGCAATGCTTGAAAGAGCTAACAACGAAATCGCTAAATTGAAAAAAGAGTTTGAAAACATTGCAGTAACCGAGCATAGCGATGTTTTTAATGCTGAATTGCAGGCCGCGTATGAGGTTTCATTTATGCTTGAATTGGCCGAATGTGTTGTTGCAAGCGCAATGCATAGAACTGAATCTCGTGGCGCGCATACCCGCACTGATTATCCAAAAAGAGATGACAAGAATTGGTTGAAGCATATTGTTTGCTATAAAGATGGCAGTGAGCCAAGGCTTTCTTATCGGGATGTGAAAATAACGAAATGGAAACCTGTTGAGAGGAAATACTAATTACACTAACTTTGCTAAATCAGAAGTTTTCCAAATTTTGATCTTCTTCTGCTTTGCAAAATGAGGGTCATCACTCCAGATGTCTGCGCCAGTTGCTAAGGCTGCTGCTATGAAAGCCGTATCATTAGGGTCTATTTTATCCATTATGCCTATCGCTTCCTGCCAATTACCTACTAATTTCTTATCTTCAATAAATATGCATTTTTTAACTATTTTCTCAATTAGAATTTCGAAATTAAGCGCATCCATCTTTGCTTTTTTTCTTAACTCTTTTTTATGTTCTTCTAATTCATCATAATTAGTTGAAATAATAAAAAATTCCGCTTCTAAATGTGAAACTATTTTTCTAGATGTAGAATCTCGAATAAAGGCGGCAAAAAGAACATTGCTATCTACTACCAGTTTCATCAATTAGCCTCTCGATTCTTTTTCTTATACCTGCCTTTATCTTATGCCCTATCCTATTAACATCTTCTTCAGTTAATTCACTTTTTTCAACTAATTTATCCATCCAATGTAATTCTTTCACCTTTTGTTCAAAAGCTTGCCTAGCAACATCACTCCATTTTATCTCAGAATGGTGTTTAATCTCTTTGTATAACTCTTCTGGGATCGATAATGTCATATTTACCATATTGCTCACCTATTTGTATTATGTGTATGCAAATATTTTAAAATCTAGCGAAGATACAAAAAAAGTAACTAATGTTTTAAACCTTCCGCCATACAACTTAGTTTAACACTTTTTAGGGGGGAATTAATTATGACTATTTTTGGAGGATTTGTAACAAAAGGGACTACAGGCGTAAAACCTGCAAAACCAAGATTTAAACCTGAAAATATTGGCGCAATTGGCGAGGGATTAACAAGAAACGATCCACGAGCTATTTACAAGGCATTAATGGTACTGGCAAGGGCAGGTAATGAAGAAGCAAAAGCAGGTTTAGAACAAAAACTCTTTGAACATTTACTTTCTGCTGAAGCTGATGCAAGATGCGTTGCATATTTTATTAGAAGAGAAGATCGCCAAAAAGTCATTTATCTTGCGCTAAATAGCGAGAGCAAAGAAGTTCGAATGCAGATAGCAAGATCCTTAATACACGGTCTGACTAGCGCTTCTGATTATAAAAGAGGTTACTTTGTTGATGAATTACAAAAAATAGCATGGAACTCAACTGATAAAGAACTGAGATTATTCATAATGCGAACTATTGCAGAAATAAATCTCAACATAGCGCCGCATAATAAAGACGACCAAACAGAATACCTCACGCTATTGTATGCAAACTTCGATGCTCTGGTAAAAGGAAGAAAAGGAGACGTAATTTTGCATAGTAGTCTTAGGGAAAGCGCATTTGAAATGCTATTAGTTAATTATCCTGATCAAAAACTCATATGCTTAGAGCATCTTTTGAGAATAACTCTTAAAAGAAGCGGGAGTATATCCGGCATGATCCTGTCAAAGCTAAATGAAGAAGGGCATATAAATGCCGACGATGTAAGAAAGGCCCTAGATAATATCGAAGCACTCGAAGTCGCAAGAATAGCGGATCCATACTACGGCAGATTAGTTCTACCATCAAAATATCACGATAATCATCAATGGCTAGAAATACCGCAAATAGAACGATTGAAAAAAGATGTTGAAGGCTTTGTCAATGGCGATTTAACAATTGAGCTACTTGAAAGCAGACTAAAAGTCCTAAATGCTTATATTCTATGCAGCGAAGATAAAGAGCTTCTTCTAAGAATTGCTGATGCTGTTGAAAAAGTTATTGCCAATACAAAATTCGATCACCCAAAGATGTATTATTCATTCCTTGTTTTGAGAGCACTTGGATTTAAAGAAGAGGATAGCCTTGATAGGATAAAGAACGAACCAAAGTTTGAGGAAGTTAGAGCAAGGGCAAGAGAAATTTTAGCAAGAAACATTAGTTATTGCAGAATCGCATTGCCAAAGACAGTAGAACATTTTGTGAATCCAGAAGATGATTCATATTATAGGGAAAAAACAAGAAGAAACCATCTAATAAGCGATCTTTCATTATTAGCAGCAAGTGAAAGCGCAGATGCGCAATTGTTAGTATTAGAACTTACGAACAGATGGGATGTTATCGGGGGATTTGAGGGAGTTGCTTCAGAATTTGCAAAGAACTCACCGCACGCAGAAGTCAGAAAAAAAGCATTGGAAGCAATAGAAAAAGCAGACACGCGTTATTGTCATTTCGATGTAAATAAACCCTATGAATTAGCAGGTATTATTAGTGAAGGCAAATATGACGATATTTTCCCAGAAGCAATACGAATTGTTGGCAGATTTGCAAGAGCTGGCGTTAGAGGATATGATGACCACATAAGTTCTATCGTTATCATGATGTCTCGGGCCGGATTATTTAGAAAGCCAGAATTATTGAAAATAGCGCTTGAAGAACTAAGAAGTTTAGAAAGACGAAGTACGCATGATGAAGCTATTTTAGCAGTACATACTGAAAGCGAACAGGAAAGAGCGAGAATAACCCAGAAACTTGCAGCGCCAGAGCACATTGGAGAAGGACTATTAGGCGCAATAAGAACAGGTTCGCAAGAGCAAATGACCGCGATTTTCAAATTGCTTATTGAAAATGGAAAGCGAGAGCTTGTTTTCAGAATAAGCAGACAGCTTGTATTAGCAAACAGCGATCGTTATCCGGAAGAGATGGTTAAAGCTGCTCAAGAGGCAGTCGGATCAACGAATCCAATCGAACAGGTTATGCGCGTGTTAAGTCTTGTTGTTGGTGGAAAGACGGGATGAAAAATTAAGAATGAGGTGTAAAAATGAAACAAATACAATTACCGAAATATTCGAATACTGCGCGTGCATTTACATTTGGCGCGGTTTTGGTTTCCGGTTTAATGATCTCGCGTCCTGCGCGTGCTCTTAATGTTTGTGATGGATGTGGTGGTGAAGTGGGTTATAATTCTGGAGGATCTGAGGCAGTTCTTGTATTCGTACCAAAACAAACATCTTATTGGGGTATTCCTGAAAAACCAAAAGAAAAGAAAAACGATGATGTGGATTCAAAACATGTTAAACCTGTTGGCGGTTGTACTGCTAATTTAAGCGGAAAGTAGGAGGATGAAAAAATGAAATTAAAAATGCAAAAACTTCGAGACATGGATTTTAGAAGAATAAAGATTATTAGAACATCAGGTCCTTTGCGCGCACTTGTCGCGGGTTTTGGAGTTTTGATGTCGCTTCCGATTTTATCAGCTTGCACTCCGAAAGAAAAAAATTATGCGGCTATAACTGTGGATGAGGTCTCAGATTGGCAGGCTTTAGATTTAACTAAAAGTCAAAATCCAAAAGATCGAATGAAAGGCGTAGGAATAATAGCCGCGCGCAGCAGAAAAAATGATTACAATGTAATAGACTATAAATGGAAATTGGGAGACCTTGCAACACATTCGGAATATTCAGACGTAAGAATAGCTGCTGTTAATGCAACAAGCGACCCAGAGCAATTGATGTTTGCAGCAGTACTTTCTCCATACAAAGATAGCGCAATGGCAGCGCTTGAAAAACTTGCGATTATTGTTAAGGCAGGTCAGGCAGACAAATGGTTACTATCAAATGCGGTTGCTAATGCCAGAAGCGGTCGAAGCGTTCGAATGGCGGGCGTTGAAAAACTTACTAATGATGAAGACGGACTAATACGAGCTTATAATTCTACAGATTATTCAGGAATGAGAGCGATATTTGTTGAACAGCTTGCTGCTATGGCCGACGGGTTGAAAACTGACAATGCCCAAATATTAGTTACTCTTTATTCAGGGGATGATGGTGCGCGGTCAATTGCGCTCCAAGCATTAAATGATAATGTTGGTCGGGTTATGGATACTGCGCAGATGTCTCGTTATGCAGATACCAGAATGGCCGCGATGAATATGCTCGCAACAAAAGCCAGAACATTTGCAGATAATAAAGATGAAAAAGGGCTGGCCGAGGTTCGTAGGGCATTAGAGCATATTGTTCAACGGCCAATGTTTGATGATTCGAAAGAACGTGCGAGAGAATTATTAAAAACAATATAAATAGGTGTAAAAATGAGATTGAACTATCGAAACCAAAGGACTGAAACAAGAAGGGTCAATCCTACTTCCGCAACAACGAGATCGTTTTTCGTTAGTTTTGTCTTACTAACCGCACCGATTATTTCCGGATGTGAAGAACATCAGCGAACTACAGAAGACGGAGGAGTTCCAACAGAAACTGGCGCTTCAAATGTAGGTTTCAATAGTAGTGATTCATGGGAAAGAATGCGAGCAGTAAGAAAAGTTGATGATACATATGTGTTGGCTAATTGGGCTAACTTAGCAGAACATAGCGATGTTAGGCTCGCATGCATCGAAAAATTTTTGCAATCCGGGAATTTAGACGAGGTGTTGAGGGTTTTTTCTGGAACACTTTTTGAAGATACGAGGACAGCAATAACTACAAAGCTTACCGAGATGGTTGATGAAATGAGGATAGAATATGAAAGCGAGCGTAACGTTTTAGTGCATGTTGCCTGCTACTCAGAAGACGAAGTTGCAAGATATAAAGCTGTGTATAAATTGGAAGGACAAATAGAAGAGCTTGCGAACATTGCCGCATTGGCAAATGATAAAAGAACTGCTGAAGACGCGCTTAGACTAATACCAGAATATTCAGAAGTTAAAGAAGAATATGATGCAAAACTAAACAAATTGGCAGACGCCTTGGAACGAGTTGCGCTTTCTCCATCTAATGAAGATGTTAGAATGCATGCAGTTTTCAAGCTAGTTGGAAATCTTGATAAGTTATCTAATATTCGTGAACACGCCCATAATCAGAGAGTTGAACAAAGTGTAGATGGTTTATTGAGGTGAATTTATGCTAGGTGCATTAGCGGTTATCGAACAAGATAGAAGTCAAGCAATAAGAGAACGCTTTGTGCGTGCATTCCCGCAAACACAAGGCAGAGTTTTAAGAGGAACTTTAACAAGATTATACGATGAAAGATTCGGAAAATTCGAATTAGCAAAAGATGTTTATGTAGGTTGTGTAGGTTCCCCTATTCAGGTCCAAGGTACCGAGCTTCGAGCAGTAGTTGAACTTAGGAGAAGCCAAATGATTCATCGAATTGATTTAATTGCAGACGCGCTTTTTTTACACGGAAACTTTAATGTTGACTTAGATGTGTCGCAAAGAAAAACAGGAGCTAAGGAGTGGGTGGATGTTTCAATGGTAAGAATAAGACTAGAAAATCTAGCGAAAGGACTAAGAGGTTTACTTGTATTGCGGCCTATGAACAACGAAAGTTTACCATATAACTTTGAATTTTTATTAATAAAAAGATTAGCGAGTGACAGTGCATTTCGTATGGATCCTAACGGTCCAAATAACTCAGAATTACATTTAGTCGAAACAGATTTATTCTTGAGAAATGGCAGTAGCCTTATTGAGAGTACAAAAGGGGCAGATACTGGATTAGAAACAGTATTGTCTTTAGCTAGTTATAAAACAGTTCAAGAAGCATTCACTGGTCTTTGCGAAAAACTAGGAATTAACGGAGCTACACTGATTGGATAAAAGTTATTCTGACATTTTTATGATTTCTTCAATGGTAAAAATTTTAATTTTTGTTTGCTTTATGAAATGAGGGTCCTGAGATAAAACTGGCGCACTTCTGGCAAGAGCTAATGCCAAAAAAGGTACGTCATTCTTATGAAGTATCAAAGTTTCTGCTTCTTTTATAAAATTCTGATATTCTCTAAATTCTACAATTTCTATTTTCATTAAAAGTAAAAGAAAAAGTTTTTTCATTTTTTCTTCAGTAAGGTTGACCTTTTTTCTGAATTTTTCATCTTTAATTGCATCGGCCCGGGAAATCCTAATAAGTCAGACATAAGAAGCACGGCTTCAGCCGTGGGATGAAAGGGCCGAGTTTCTTATCCTTCAGTTTCAAAAATATGCTCAGTAGGGGGCG
>JAHFGR010000069.1 GCA_023247345.1 Microcaldota archaeon
GTGTGGCTGCGGAAGCGGTGCATGTGAATCAGGTAGTAGTGGATCATGCGGTAGCGGGTCGTGCTGCGAAACTGAGCAAAAAATGAGCCCCGAGCAGATGTATGAAATGTTCATGTGGCTCGCAGATAAGGCATGGATGAAGATGGCGAAGGAAAAAATGATGGCCATATGGGAAAAGAAGATCGGAAAAGACATGGAACAAAATGCTGCGTTCTTTGTTGAGGCATCGATGATGAAATGGATGGACGAGGACGAATACAAGAAGAAAAAACCTGAATTGATGAAACAATTCATGAAGGAAATGGAAAAGAAACACAAGAAATAACCGGTAAGATCATGAATGAGTTACCAGATAAGACTCCGGAGTTGCTTCGAGATTTGTATAATGAGGTTTACCAGATAGTTCGCTTAGAACTAGCACATTCATCGCTATCGATGATGAGCATTTTGCTCGAGGCAACTCTGCGCGAGATTATAAAAAAGAAAAGAGGGAAATATCCGACAGGCGATACCTTTACCAAATGCATTGAAATTTGCAGGCGGGATCAGTTGCTTAGCGAGCAGGAAGCGATTTGGTTAAAGAAGATGAATGACCTGGTCAGAAATAGCTATTTACATCATGATGTTGAGCGAATGGCGAAGAATATCAAATTAAGCGAGATGAACGCTGACAAAAAAAGAGAATTCGATCGTTTTGTGGCGCTTGAGCTTTTCCCGGAAGTAGACAAATTTTTCAGGGATAATATTGATAGATATTTCTAAGTAATAGTGGAATCAAGGGCCTAAGATAGAAAGCATTAAATACATATTGAGTATATACTTAATACGGTGATTACTTATGAACATAACTTTGAAACTAGAGGGATTCCCGGAAGAAATTATAAATCAAATGCTGGCGAAAAAAATTGCGATGAATAAAACTGAGGCGGTTCGTCTAGCGATAATGGATTACAATGAGCATCATCAAATAAAACGAATTGATGAAACAGAACTCGATAGGCTCGCAGTAAAGAAAATGCAACAGATGGACAAGGAAATTGAAGAAGGAAAAAGAAGGATTCTTACAGAAAAGGAATTCCTCAAATTGCATCCTGAACTTCGAGATGACTAGATGTACAAAATTGAGCTTCATGACAATTGGGAAAAGTATTATGTTCGGCTTCCGCCAGACATTCAAAAAAGAGTTTGGAAAAAAGTTCAGCAAATAAAACAAGGTCTACCAGGACGTCACTTGAATTTAGGTGTAGACTATTTCGTCGAGGAAGTTGGTCAATACCGAATTTGCTACAAATCCTTTGAGGATACACAGGTAAGGCGATTTTATTTTGTCGGGAATCATAAAGATTATGAAAAATGGTTAGGAATTAGAAAATAACAAATGATTGATAAATATTTCTAGGTAATTATAAGCGATGAGACAAAACAATAATTATTATTTAGACATTGAAACCAATGGCCTAGACCCAAAGAAAAATAAAATAATTACTATCCAGTATCAGCAACTTGACAGAAATACAGCTAAACCGATAAGCAAATTAAAGATTCTTAAGGAATGGGAGAGTTCTGAAAAAGATATTTTAGAAGAATTTGTAAACAGTACAAACATACTGAACGATTACGAATTCAGTTTTATTCCAATGGGTTATTGCCTTAATTTTGAGCATAATTTTCTAAAAGAAAAATCGCTAGCTTATGGTTTGCCTGAAATCGACATTCTTAGTAAAGCATTTATTGATTTGAAGGCATTTGGAGTTATAATGAACCGTGGCGAGTTTAAGAATTCTGGTTTGGATAAAATAACTGGCAAACCTCAAAGCGGTAGAGACATACCGATTTGGCATGAGAAAAAAGAATATGATAAGATAACAGAATACATAGAAAGGGAAGCAGAAGAATTCGTTAAGCTTTGTTCATGGCTCTATAGAGAAATGCCTTATGCGTTGGCAAGATTTAAGAAAGAGAATAGAATTGAGAAGTAACAACTAAAATTTTTCATTATTTACATATTCATAAGCAGAATAGGCTGCAAGAACGCCTTCTGCTGAACCAGTTATTGCCTGCTTGAATTTTGTATCAACAACATCTCCACCTGCAAATATGCCTTTTACATTTGTTTGTGCAGCGCGATCAATAATTATGTCTCCTTTTTCATCAAGCTTAACTCCTAGTGATTTTGCTAGTTGCGATTGCGGAATATGCCCGATATCAACAAATATTCCATCTAATTTGAATTCCTTGCTTCTGTTGTATGATTTATCTAAGATTACTGAATAGACAAATTTACCCCCCTTAATTTCAGTAACATTGGTATTTGGAATGATTTCAATTTTCCCTTCCTTAATCTTCTGTTCGATTCTTGTGAGGTTATATGGTTCTGGCCTGATCTTCTCACCGCGATAAATCATGTAAACTTTCTTTGTCCACTGCGTAAGCAAAAGCGCTTCTTTTGCAGCACTGTCAGCACCGCCAACAACTGCAACTGTTTTATTTTTATAAGCGTACCCGTCGCATAGAGCACAATAGTGCACACCTTTGCCACTGAATTCTTTTTCTCCCGGCACGCCAAGCTTGCGCCATTCTGTACCTGTTGCAAAAATAATTGTTTTTGCTTGGAATTTTTTGTTATCTTCTGTCTCAGCCACGAAAACAGCTTTCTTTTTTGAAACTTTTGTTACCGTGGCATCAATCGCTTCAACGCCTTCGTAACTAAGCGCGTGCTCTTCGATATTTTTAGCAAGCGTTATGCCGTCAGTTTGTTTTATACCTGGCCAATTGGCAATATCATTGGTAAGGATTATTGTCCCGCCGCGAACTGCTGAAATAACTAAAGTCTTTAGTTTGAGGCGACCGGCATACATTGCTGCTGAAAAACCAGTTACCCCGCCACCGATAATAATTGTATCGTAAATGTCAAAAGGCATGAGATATAATCTTCCATGATGTTTTTATAGCTTTATAACTTTATCACAAAGCTGTGCTATTTCAGCGCGTACTTCTTTGTTTGTTTCATTCTCTAAAGAAATTAATAAGCCGTTTAGTCCGTCTATCCGCATTTTTGTCAAAATACTGTGCGTAAATCTTGCGAATACGTCTGGCTTATTATGAATAAGCATCGTAGTTATGGAATCAATAAAAATAAATCTATTGCCCTTTAGTTTCTCTGTAGTTTTATTTATTGAAATCGCAATGTTTGTCAAAGCTGATACGTTTTCTAAATGTAAAACATTCTCAGAATCCTGTGCTTCTGTAGCTTGGCTTTTGCAAACACAATCCAGCAAAAATACTTTTTTAACATCTATGTTGCTCTTTTTATAAAGATTCAAAAGATTCGAACAAGGCCTGCTTGCGGACAATATAATGCCGGTATGCCCATTATTTGTTAAAACCTTTATGGCTGCAAGGCTTACTTTTAGAGCACTTTCAGTATCTGTCTCTAGTAGAACAATCCATCCTTCTGGTAGCTTGCTAAATTCCTTTTCAAGCCTTTCTTCGAATGGCAATTTTTCTATTTTATCCGGAGTCATTGAACCACAGTTATTACTTCATCAACCCGAAGTGCTATGTCTTTTATGAATTTTTTCTGTGCTAAATCCTTTGCGACATTAAAAACAAGGATAACATTTTCTACTTCATGTTTTTTTACTGATCTAACCAGGAATTCAGAGAAACGCATCGTTTCAGATAAAGGCTTATAAAGCGTAATTGTGGTTAATGAATCAATAAAGATAAATTTTTTCTTGCCTTTCAGCTTCGGAAGCGAAGTATAAATTGCTCTGACCAGTTCATCAATATCTATGTTGGGTGATATATGGACACATCGCGTATGTTTTTCCTGTTCGTGCTCACCCAATGCCGTAGCTATATCTATGAATAAAAGCTTGTTGATATCGATTCCTTGTTTTTCAAACAGCGAAAAGAGGTTTTTAAAAGGTCTCTGAAAACTTATATAAATCCCATCAAAATCAAGTTCTGTTAAGATTTTTATAGACGTGATATTTTTATCAAAATAAGCATCAGCAGGCAACTCCATCATTATTACTGCGCCACGTTCATGCTTTTTTATTGCGTTTTCAAGTGACTTTTTTTGTGTTTCGTTTGCCATTTTCATTCCTCTTTATTCCAACAGTTAAGGATATTTTATCTTTTCTTAATGTTTTTCTTTTTAGTTATGGTTCCTCATAGGTTAAACTTAACCACCAGCCCACTCCAACCATTAAAGTGCCAAGCATGGCAAAATAATATACAACGCCGGGATTTGCAATTATCAAGAATGAAAATGTGAGTACAAATCCAATCAATGCAAATCCAAACACCAAGACATGTAATCCTAATTTTGGTAAGTTTTTGCCTAATATATAAAAGCAATAGCCAGCTAGCAATAGAACTATTCCAATTGCCATATTTATCAGGGTGGACAGGAATGAATTATTAGCTTCACCTGCAACTCCGCCCAGAATATAAGCCGAATAATAAGATAGCAAAATAAAAATTATTGCTATAGTTGGTACCACATAATATTTTTTTATCCATTTAACCCCAATCTCTGATAGTCCAAGTAAAACTAGGACTCCGCTCAAAGAAAGCGCTAACTTGCTTATAAAATAAAGTGTTAAATCACCATTAAAAGATGCCAATCTGAAAAATCCCTGGATCCCAAATAATAACAAAAACAGGCTAAAAAATAGAGTAATCTTATTTTTATTTTTAAAATAGGCGTACAGAATAACAAGCCCTGCACCTAACCTAACTATTGATGTAATTAATATAGGTGTTGTTTGATCTACTACCATTTTTAAAACCTCTTTGAATTTGGCATCTTAAATGCCTTTTCAAGTTCAGACATCGCACTATCTTTATCTTTTGTTGATGATCCGAACCAATTATTAATCGTGTAAGTTCCTAGCCTTAGATCTTCAATTAATCGCGCCATTTTGGGATCAATCTTCTGACCTTTTTTCGAGTTTTGAATGGCGAGTTCTACTTCATCAAACATATCCGTAATGGGAGTTCTTATTGCTTCATATCCGTTTATTTTGCTGTTTTCACCGTAAGTAGGCATTAAAACAGATCTTACCCAATAAATGCTTCCATCTTTGGCTTTATTTCTAATGGTTCCTTTCCAAATTTTTCCTGCTGAAATGGTTTTCCATAAATTTTCAAAAAATTCTTTACTATGAAAACCAGAGTTGACTATACGATGGTTCTTGCCTATTAATTCTTCTTTAGAATATTTTGCGATTTCGCAGAACTTAGGATTTACATAAGTTATATCTCCTTTCATGTCTGTCATTGATACAAGAGAGGATTCATTCAGAACGGTTTGTATCTCAGCATATCTTTTCAGTGAGCTCTCCCTTTCTTTTTCAAGGGCTTTCTTTAGTTCTGGTGCTGTAAGCTTCATAGCAACTTTTAAACTTACGATAGTCCTTTCAAAAGCATTTGCAAGATCGCCTAACTCATCTTTAGATTGTTTTAATTCTGGTTTTATCTCTGCATCTAATTCGCCTTTGCTGATATGATCTATGACTTTTGTTAACTCGCCAATAGGTTTTATAACAGACCGCAAGAGGATAAATAAGTTGATTAGCATAAGAACAGTAATAGAAATAAGAGAACTTATAGTAATTACAGCGTTTTTTTCTATAGCATCTGTAGCCTTCGTATTATCCAAGTTACTTAGTTTTTGTGAAGTAGAAAGTATTTCTTGATTTTTTATCAGAAATTGTCCTTTTATTCTATCTTCGAATTCTTGATTTTTAGGTTGCATTTCTTGAGCGTTAACCAACTCTGAAAATAACGGTTTTAGCTCACTGTAAGCCTGGTTGATATCTTTTAAATCTGCGCGTTCTTCTTCTTCTTCTTCTTCTGCTTTTTTAATAGTCTCTCCAAGAGAATCATATTTTAAAAACCACTGCACTTTAGCGCGCTCTTCACCATACAATAAATAATCAGTTCTTAAGAGCGTTAGTTCAAACGTGCCTTGAACTATTTCGCTAGAAAATTTCGCCTTTTTTAATATTTTATTTGTTTCTTGAGATCCAAAATATGTGATAAAACCTAAAGCAATAATTAAGATAATGAAAGTAGATGCACTAATTAACAATTTATTTTTGATTTTCATAAGTGTGCCTCTAATGAATTATAGTATTCGCTTCTGGTTTTACTGCGTTAAGTCCATCTTGATAGATATAATTTAAGTAATTTGGAACTTTTGTGGCGTTAGTTAGGTTATTATTTATTGCCCACGCAGCTCCGTCTTCTAATTCTAAGAGCAAACTTTGATCCAAACTAATATCAAATTTGTACTCATCAAGAAGCAGGTTAATTTCATCATCGCTTAGCTTTACCCTTTGCGCCAATATTTTTCTTGTTTCCACAGGATCGTTTCTTATAAATTCGTTAGCCTTATCAATAGCCTTTAAAAATCTTTTGATAGCTTCGGGGTGGGTTTTAGCAAATTCATTCATTGAGACAACGTCAAAGGTCGTAGTATAAATGCTTGGGTCTGTAAATGTTACCCCATTATTCTGCAACGATTTTGCGGCTTTATACGCTAATGCATCC
>JAHFGR010000070.1 GCA_023247345.1 Microcaldota archaeon
TACCTCTCTTGCATTTTTAGTTTGGGTGCGAGTTTTTTGTTTAGCCTTGCTCCTTTTTTGTGTTGGTCTTAGGGGACCTGGTAGGTCAGGCGGACCTTGTTTTTTATGTTTTTTTTGCGTGTTTTTTTCGTCTATTTTTTTCTTTCTTTTTGCCTTTGGTACCTCACCTATAATTACTTTCGTCCTAAATCTATCTGGATCATTTTTATCATCTTCGATTTCTTCGATTTTATCCTCTACCTTCTCAAGTAATGTACTGAACATTAAGCGGGATGGCTGCGAACTCTCACTTTTTTCAAATTCTATTTCATTATCGCTCATAGTAAAACCTTTTGAAGAATCATCATGATCTTTTAAAGAGTAAGTCGTACTTTTAAAATCCTCGCTTCTTGTCTCCTGATTATTGCTTATTATCTTTTGCCTAAAGCCTTGTGCATCTACCATAACTCTTGCTTCGTCCTCATCCGCCAGGCCATACATCTTGCCCCAAAGCTTGCGCTCTGCCGGATTCATTAGTAAGCGGATTATTATTGATTCTTCTGATATGAACTTATAGGAGACAGTAGACATTGAATCTACTCGATCAACTTTTTGATTAGTTTGATTTATTGGCGATTCTGAATATATAAAAGTAACCTCGCCTCTAGTGCCTGAACCTGATTTTCCACTAATATCGGTGCTAATGCCAGCCAAATATGCAAATTGCGCTTGCTGGTTTATTCCACTAAATGATGGGGCTTGATTTAACAATCCGATTGGAAAAATACCCCCATCCCAGCCAAGATGTTCATTACTAACTATTTGAGTTACGATTGATGAACTAAATGTTATGCGATCCTCTCCTCGATCGGTAAATAAATATAACCCATCGTCAAGCACTACGTCTTTTCCATTTGCAGCGCAGCCAAAACATTTTGGCATCTGAAAGTTTGAGTTATTTGATAAGGCTACTGCAGATGAAGAATCGACATATTCAACATCCTTTGTTTTTTCAACATCTCTGCGCCATACTACAACGAGTTCTGCGCCATCCGGAAGTTTATCAATTATTTCTTTTAATTTTTCAACTGTTGTTCCGTCTGCGCTAAGAAATTCTCTCTGGCCATCTTTTACTTCTAATGGCAAGCCTGCCTTTTCTGTCTGGCCGTTTGAGACAACTACAAAATAAGCCTGGAAACCGTCCTTTTCTGAGTCTGGATTTTCTTTCTTATCATAAACTTTTACCAGATCTCCTATTTTCTTGACTTCGTGACCGACAGTCTTTACGCCTCCGAATACGCTTTCTATATAAGGTGCTTGTACCTCGTCTGCCCCAAAGCTTGCGATAGTAATATCCAATAAAGTATCTCGATTCCTGAATGATCGAAGGTCAAGTTGTGCAGATGCATGGATAGCATTATCATGATTAGCAGTTATAATTCTAATTGTATTTTTATTATTACTAGAATCAGGGGACATGGACTAGATATTTCAAAATAAGTTTATATAGGTTCTGTAATTTTTATTTCCACGACGTTGGAAATGGATCAAATCGCGTTGCACGCTCTTGCATTCTTGCTATAAAATCATGCAAGTCTCGTGGTAGCTCGCTAGTAGTAGGTTGGCCAAATGGTTTTTCCACTAATGCTACTTGACCATGGAATCCGTTTGGCCTTTTTGGTAATCTGAAAAAGCCATCTCTTCTGGTACCACTTCTGAATCTATAATCTCCTTTGCCATCTAATCTTTGTGCCATTACATCACCACTCGCTTGCTTATATAATATGAAAGCGAAAGTCTTTCAAATGGCTTTCCTTCGTTTTCTTTTTCGATCAGACTATTTATTTCATCTAGTTTCATTTCTTTTTTCTCTCCGCTTTCGCGAATTGTTATTGCAAGTTTTCCTGATTCTATTTCCTTATCCCCAATAACAGCAACATAGGGTATCCATTCACGCTCTGCATCTCTTATTTTCTTTCCTAGCGTTTCTGTGCGATCATCACAATCCACTCTGATCCTATGCTTGCTCAATTCATCTGCAACTTTTAGCGCGTGATCTTTATGCTTGTCACTTACTGGAATAATTCGCAATTGAGTTGGTGCTAGCCAAATTGGAAACATTGCCTTTTTGCCTTGCTTCATGTTCATTGCTTCTCGCTCCAGCAATGCATAAACAACCCGCTCTATTGCTCCTGGCACAGATGTATGTAAGATTGGACCATTTTTCTTTTCACCTTTCTCATCTATGTATGTTACATCAAAGCGCTCGGAGTTTTCAACATCTATCTGAACAGTGCTTAACCCACTAGCCTTATTTGCATTATCAATAAAGTTCATCTCGAACTTAGTTATAAAATAAGCATAGCGTTCATCATAAAGCTCGATCAATGCTGGCTTATTCAATTTTTTTATCATTTGCATATACCATTCTTTATTTTCTTTAAAAAAATCTGTTTGCGCACGAAAGGCAATCTCGAATGATATGCCGAGTTCATCATTCCAAATCTTTGATAGATCAAACTGACTTTGGAATTCTTCCTTTGCTTGAACTAAGTCTCGACAAAATGTATGCATATCTGGCATACTGAATGCACGTAAACGCTTTAAGCCAGCGAGTTCACCGCTTTGCTCGCGGCGGAAAGAATAATGCGTGAGTTCATAAATTTTAAATGGAAGGCTCTTGTAACTTATTGTCATATCATGCGCTGCGATAAACTGACCAAAACAAGCGGAAAATCTGAGGAAAAATTGCCTATCATCTGATTTCAGCGTGTACTGGCGAGCTGGAAATCTATTCAAATAGCTTTTCAAGGCAGGATGCTCGAAATCATACATTATCGGAGTTTCAACCTGATGCGCACCATAATTAACTAAAATTTCCGTAACATATCGTTCGAGCAAGCGCTTCATCAAAAGGCCTTTTGGCAACCAACGAAAGTTGCCTGAATCGCTTGCCGGCTCGTAGTTAACAAGCGCGTGCTCTTTCATTAGTTTTATATGTGGTGGTTCTTCTGCATAACTTCGCACTTTTTTTATTTCATAATCAGAAAATTTTTTCAAATTCTCATGCTTTGCATAATTAAATTTATCTGGTTCATGCAATTCGCCATCTGGTGTTAGAATATAAAATCTATTTTTTAACTGTGATTCACTTTGCAGGCTTTTTGAAACTACTTCGGTTTCTTCCTTTGCAGAGTATATAGCAATTGATTCAAGACGAGGTTTAGCTAACCGTTTGTAATCTTCGGTCTTTAGTGCGAGGGAACGATCTAAACGAGCTGCATTGAAGAACAACTCATTAGTATTTTCCAGGAGTCTGGGGTCAACGATTAATTCCAATTCCTGATTAAAGGAAAATGGCAAAATAGTGCCAGAAACACTTTCTGAAAGTTTCTCAGCAATACCTCTATCAGCAAAAGATGCATAGGAACCGTGAAACAATTGTTTAATAGCCTCTAGATCCACCTTTGCATCTCCTGGAACAACAGCAAGAACATGCTTTTTTTCTTTTTTCCCAATTTGTACCTGAATAACAATGCAATGTGCCGCTTGTGAAAGCTTATTGCCACGCATAGGACTGACAATTGCAGTTCTTCCTTCAGGATGATGGTTAATAAGACGGTATACTGCCTTGTTTTCATCGAGGAATGCAATTAATTTTTTATAAGTAGAATTATCAGAAACGGACTCTTTTGATACAATAGATATAGCTTCTTCTGCCGTTTCTTCCATACCCCCGCTAGCCTTTAGCTCTCTTGAAAGTTCGCTTAGTGGATGACCTTTTGATTTTATTTCAAATGCCTTATACCAGCCAAATGGCGAGCGAGCTGCAGCGTAGCCTTTTTTGCTTAGCAGCTCTTCTGCCTTTTGAATAATCTTTTGCGCAACGCGTGGAGCGCTTGGTTTTGAGGTTAAATGAACCCACGGATGAAGAAGAATATTTTTTGTTTTTACCTGCTCTGCTACTTTTTCGCTTTCGCTTGCGAGCAGTTCAGCAACTGCATTAACATCTTCGTCTCCTTGTTCAACTGCTGTGAATACAACTAGCACTTCCTCGTATCGCTTCTTTTCTTTTGTCTGAAGCTCTTCAGCATCTTTTATGGCCTTAGTAAGCGGTTCAACTTCTATATGGTCTGCGTGTACAGTTAAAATTCTCATAAGATACACCAATTACTATTTTCTTATTCCAATAAATTTTTCATATTCTTTATGCTTCCCTACGAAATAGAATATTCTTACTCTTCTATTTTCATCACTCTTAAAAACGATTCGATACTGACCAACTTCTTTAACAAAATAATCTAAACCATGCGCGAGATGTCGTTATGGCAAATATTTTAATTGGATTAGTTTCTTTTTAACTCGATCCTTAATATCAGGCGGAAGACCATTGTAAAAATCTAGCCATTCCTCTTCAGATTCTAGTGCGTATTCATCCATTGTAAGCCTCAGTATTTACAAAAAAATTCTTCTTCTGATATGACCTTTCTTTTACCATCCGCGATCTCTTTGTCAATTTTTCTGAGTTTTTCTATTGCTCTTTTATCTGTTATTGGATGTATGTGTTCTACTTCCAATGTTCTTTCTATCTCATCTATTTTATTTTCTAAAGATTGAAGCTTGTTATAAACCATCGACATAGTAATGTTTTCAGATTCGCCCATGATTATCACCAATTTATTTGTAATTATAAAAAAATAAAAAGAGATACGGTTACTTAAAGTTATATTTCGCCAGTGCTAATTCAGCTTTTTCTATTGTATCTTTGTAAATGGTTTCATTTAAAACTCTTACAAGTGCTGAGATATTTGAGTTTTTTGCTAGTTTTTCCACTGCACTAGCTCGCTTTTGGCTATTTGAACTGGCAATTGCAATTTGCAGAAGTTTCATGGTTCCACTTCCTGCAAGTATCGCAAGATAGAGGTTCTCGATACTTTGAATACGCAAGCTAGTTCGCGTATAGTAAATTCTCTTGCATTGTAGAGTTGCCGTACATACTGCCTGCCATCTGCGTCTAGAGCTGGCTTCCTGCCTCTAGCCTCTTGTCTATTGCTTTTGTGTTTCTAAACACCCGTTTTCATTTTTCATCTAATTCACCCCAAACCTCGATTTTTTAATAATACTAATCCCTCAGAAATTCCAAAAAACTAAAATAAAAATTCCAAAAATTCTAGGGATTGGACTAACAAAATTAGCATGCGGTTCCTGTAACCATTCTTAAGTCCAAACTTGACATATTTATCAAATTATAATACTACAAAGGTTATTTATAAATGTTTGTCACGATTTGATGTGAATTGTCACGAAATTGAGATTATAAAAACATGAGTGCGTTTTCCAATATTTATACAAACGCCGGCCGTACATAACGAATTATCTCAACTATTGCCCTATCATCAACATAACCAGATCTAGCGAGTGCAAGAACATCTGAAAGCATCATTTCTTCCCTAATCGGCAGCTTCGAATGTCGCATTAAAGCTGCAAGACTCCGCAGCGTTTCTCTTAACGCCTTTACATAGCATCTAAGAGGTGATGGCAAACCTAAATCTTCGATAGTATCTCTAGCACCTGATATTTGCGCTTGGCGAACCAGCTCTCCAAAATCCTGTTTTCCAAAAAGCGCATTTAATGCAGCTGCTCTTAAAAGTGCTTCGTCAACATTAAATGTAGTATCATTAACGTAAGTTTTTTCAACAAATTTCGCAAAAGGAACTTTTGTAGCATTGGCATTGTCATCGGAATGACAGATTATTGGGATGTCAGGAAAACTTTCATGAAACCAGCGCATTAATTCTAAACCGTTTGGGAAATTGGGCATATTAATATCAGATGAGAGAAGATCAAATGGTCTCCTTGCATCGTATCTTGTTTGTTCTTCTGTTATTAGTATTTTCGCCTCTTCTGGGCTATAGGCATTCCATCTCTGAAAATCTCGAAATGCACGCGCAGCGTAATCATGAATCTTTTGCATATCGTCAACAATTAATACGCGATGGGTTCTTTTAGTTGTTGCCATAGTAATAATATGTAAAAGAAGGTTTTAAACTGTTGCCATACTTGGATGTTTTTTCCTATGATCGCGCTGTTGGATCTGGCAACGCTGATAATGCTTTGTCACGAAATTATTTACGCAGCTAACACTCTACTAAGATAATCATCAGTAAAAACCTTGGCCTCGTCAACGAGAGCATCGCCTAGATTGGACGGTGCTACTGCAGACAGCCTAACCTTTCGAGGTGGATTTCTGTTAATTATAGAAAGCGGATCACCTGCAATGGCAAGAGTTTTGAAGATCCGATAACCCACATCATATTTTCCATCTTCCGGAATAAACTTAGAGGGATCGAATGAAGGATTTAATGTATGTAAAACATTAGCAGCATAAAAGTTTGCAGCACCTTCACTAATCACATCGCTACTAAGAAGTGGTTTATACGAATCGTTTTGGAACATTAGCACATGAATTAACTCATGCGCTATAAAAAAATCTGGCAGAGCTGATTCTCCCAGTTCATAAACATTTAAACGAATGAATATATTAGGACGGTTCA
>JAHFGR010000071.1 GCA_023247345.1 Microcaldota archaeon
ATCACGCTCCCAACTATAAATAACTTGCTCACTAAATGGTTTATCTGGTTTTTCGTAAATTACTAGAGTTCCTGTTCGTACCCAAGCTCCGTAAAGTTGTCTTAGTAATTTCATATCTTTAGTTTCTGTTAAAATTCTATCGTGAACAAAATTTGGGACAATGAGTTTTCCTTCTCTTTTGGCTAATGCTAAAGCTTCGAAAAATGTTAAATCTCTATGAAATTCGATTATCTGGCTTACTGCCTCTGGCTTCATGCTTCTTAGCATTTCCCTTGCTCTTCTAGCTTGTTCTATGTAAGATTGGCCTGTAACATCTGGTTTTCTGACTTCATGACTATCAATTTGACCGTATCTTCTGAATCTGTTATCTGCTGCCGTAGCTGTTGGCATTATTAATTTTCTAGTTTCTCTTCGGCTAGCTAAAGCTTGCATGTTAAAATTTAAGGTTGAATGTGTATTTAAATCTTTGTCTTACGGACCAAAAAAATTATAGACTAATGACTTCTACTTTTTTCACTTTTCCGCTTGCTAACTGTTCGCTTCCACCGCCATTGCCACCTAATTTATCTAAAACTTTCTTGAGTAATTCGTTCGCTTTATGCTTGCTTGCTTTGCCGCATGCGCAAACTACGCTTCCGTTTTTATTCATAAGAACTGCTGAACTATTTTCGCTTTCAGATATTTTACCTGCGACTTTTCTAAGAGATGCATCATCAAGATCAAGAATCTTAACAACAATGCTGTTAGCTGCATGCTCAATTATGTCTTTTGCTTCCTCTTTGACAAGCTCGTCACTAAGAGATTCAATTTTCTTGCGCTGTTCTTTCCATTCATTGAAAAATCTTTCAACTGCGCGCGGCAATTCACTTTCGCTAACACTAAGCTTGCCAGCTGCGTCTCGAAGAACTGATTCTCTTTCTTGGATATATTTAATCGCAACGTCCCCACATTTATAAGTAAGCCGCTCTATCCCATCTTGAATGCTTTCCCTTTTAACCAGTTTAAAGCAGCCAATCTCTGCTGTGCTCTTAAGCATGTGATGCGTTCCGCCGCATGCTTCGCTGTCAACTTTGCCCATGCTAACTACTCGCAATTCTTTGCCTGGAACTGCACCACCTTGATAAAGAGTAAACCCATATTCCTGTTCTGCTTTTATGCGAGGCAAAATTTCAATTTTTATCGGCAGGTTACTATAGATAAACTTATTTACCAAAAGTTCGATTTTATTAAGCTCTTCCTGTGTTATTTTTTTATAATGAGTAATGTCCAGATGTGCGCGCTCTTCGTCCTTGTGCGAACCGCCTTGCCATGCATGCTTACCCAAAACTGCACGGCATGCAGCTGTCACGAGATGCGTTACGCTATGGTGGCGTGTAATAATTTTTCTTCTTGCCAGATCAACTTTTCCATGTACTTTTTGGCCTTTTTTAAATCTTGACACGTCTGCAATTTCATGGTACGCAATGCCTGCTTCTTTACCCACATATTTTACTTCTATATCATTGAGCAAACCTTTGTCTGAAACCTGGCCACCACCTTCTGGATAAAATGCAGTTTTATCCAGCACAATATATTTTCCGCCTAGCACTGCCAATACGCTTGCATCAAATTCTTCCTTGTCAGTATAGTAAAGCTGTTCTGTTTTTGGCAATCCTGAAACATCAATTTTCTTTTCAAGTTTGGTTGCAACGTCCTCTTCTTTTTCTTTTACTAATTTATAGAAGTTGCCTGGCATTTCTACTTCAACATTATTTTGTTTTGCAATGTCGATAACTGACTCAGGTGGAATTCCATTGCTCTTGTACAGCGTTAGTAGTTCGCTTGCGGAGATTTTACTGCTTTTGGCCTTTTTAACTATGCTGGCTACAAGCATTGCTGCTTTTTCTTTTGTTGCAGAATATTTTTTTCTTTCTTCATCAATAACTGCGAGCGTTGTTTCAACGCCGTCTTGTAAATGAGGAAAGACATAAGATAGATGCTTGGCATGACCACGTAAAATTTGTTCCATATTTAAATTTAGCTTAAACTCGTTTTCAAAACCAAACACGCGTCTTAGAATCATTCGTAGATTATAACCTCCGCCGGCATTGCTTGGAAGCATTCCGTCTGTGACCGTGAATAGCAGAGTAAGCAAATGGTCTGCGCTTGCGTATAATGCTTGCAATGGCTCCAAGGTTTTGAACAGTTCTTCTTTACTTATTCCGAGCATTTTCGCAACGCGTGCTTTTTCTGCTTCTAAATCTCCTACTTCATCTTCATTGAGCGAGCCGGAAATTTTTGCATATTTCAAGAATAAGTTGCGGTCGATTTCGATATCGTTCATTTTTTTCATTTGCGCAATTACATCGCCAAAAACTACTTCATAGCTCGTTGGATCGCCTGTTGTTATCCATGCAAGTCTGCTAAGACCGGCGCCCATATCAATTACTTTTGTCTTAAGCTCACGCTGGCCAGTATCAGTTACTTCGTATTGCATAAAAACGCAATTGCCCAACTCGAGACCGCGGACAAAATATTCCATGCTTGGCCCGAAATTCCCTCCGCCGTTCCAAACATCCTCGATAAATACGAGCTCGCTTTCCGGAATACCCAATGCCTTCAAGTATGCGATATCATGCTCTATTGCCTCATTTTTCCAATAGAACAATCCGGTTTTTGGTGTGTTAAATGAAAGCTGGCCGACCATTACGAAATTCGTATAATGTCTTCCGCTTACGCCTACGTTGCTTACATCGCCAAAGCGAATGCATGGTTGCGGGACAATAGCAGGATTCGCAGGTGCCTCAAGCTCGCCATTAACCACATAAGGCTGGAAATCGTTTATGCTTGCGATTGTAAAATATAAATCGTCTCGCCATCTTGCGACAGTTGGATAAGGCTTGACATATCCATGCTTATGCGAGGTAAAATACTTTTCAATTACCTTCCATGTATCGATGTAGCCAAGCTTTTTCTTAACAGGTGTATCTCCTATAAATTGATAACCGATGCAGCCTGGATCACCACATAGCTTGCGCTCCTCGATACTCCAAAAATTGCGCGAGCACTTCTCACACTTGCGACGCTTAAAGCTGCGCTTCTCCAAGCACTCGAGCTTGTAATGTTTTTGCCATTCGCGAGTGAATTGTGCTCTAAGCTGGTCTTTGTCGACTTCCATAAAACTCAACTAATAGATTAATCAGATTATTATTTATACCTTTATTTCAAATATTTCGCATATACTCTAAAGAATTTTTCATAGGTTTCTTTTAATCGATCGTATAAGAATCGCTCGAGTGCAGCTGTCCACCCATTATCAAAATCTTCCAAAGCATTAAAGTAAGAAACTCTTTGTGTTTTTCTTATTATTAATGGTGGGTAACTACTATTTACTAGAATTATATTTATTAAAAAACGGCCCACTCTGCCGTTCCCATCTTCAAAAGGATGTATACCTTCAAATTTTCCATGGAAACTGACTGCTAGCTGTAATGGATGCAGCTTCTTGGCTTTTTCTTCGGTCCGTTCTAATAGTTTTTTCATTTCTCCAGGTACTTCTTCTGGTGTTGTAGTAATTGTCTGCCTTCCCTGAATGTAGTTAGGCAGGGTTTTGTAGCCTTCTGGAATATCCATGTCTTTCACAAGCATTGAGTGCATTTTGAAGATGTCCTTTTCTCGAATATTAAATCTCTTTCTTAGAATCAGTTCTACTACTTCACGAGAGTTTCTTGTTTCGTAAATCTCCCTTAGGCTTTTTCCTTTAATAGTTGTATTCTCATGTATAACTATTGCGACATCTTTGAGCGTAAGCGAGTTGCCTTCTATTGCGTTTGATTCATAAGTAAAATTAACTGTAAATCTATCGAATAGGTCTTTTAGCTGGTTCGAAGAGAGTTTGGATAAGATCTTCCTATAGTGCACTCGCATTTTTTCTATCTTCCTTAAAGCTTCTTTGTCTGGAAGTTTGAATGGTTCGTAATACTTTTGTGCATATTTAACAAACGCTTCTGCTTCTTTTTCATCAAAAAAAGTCTCGAGCTCTGGATTTTTAGCTTCTGAAGGATTTTTGATAAGTTTGCTTATCTTTTTGACCTTACCGTCGGGTAATCTTACTGATCGAACAGCGTATGTATAATACTTACCTCTTATTCTTTTTTTCGATATGTGGGTCATTATAGTATGTAACTCCACAGATATTTAAATCTTCTGCTTTTGTGGAGTTAACTATTTATTTAGTATATTCTTTCTCCCTGCAATAAGCGATTGTTGCGTCATACAAGGTATTCAATATTTTAAAGGTATCTTCCAGAATTCGCATTCTAAGCTCGTGCACTTCTGACGGGAAGAGTGGGATTTTTTGCTGGATTTAAAACTAGTTACTTTCTTCTTGAAGAATATGCCTCACGTATAGATCAATTACACAAATAAGGCCCACCATAGCCTCTTCTAATAGGTGTATTATTGGCGTTACATATTACAGTAGTAGAATAAGTGCCAGAACGTCTTACACCGCAGTCAGAGCTACCATTAGATAATAAGCAACATGCCGGATTTGCGACTCTGTCGTATGCATCATTAATGGGTAGACATTGGCGTGTGCGAACTGAAGTAATGGGTGTAATTAAATTTCTATTAATATTTGAATTCCAATTATTAATTGAATTTGATCTGGTTACAAAATGTGCTCCAAATACAGAACTCATAATATAAAGAACAAAAAACATTGCAACAATCAAAAAGGCCCCAAAGAATATGTGATACTTATCATCATTCTTAGAAATTTTAGGCATTATGAGCTTATTGAAGTAAGATTTTTAATCTTATCTAAAAATTGGGCCCGTGGAGAGTTTCTACCAAGAGTATACTTATACGAAATCCAGTGACCATTGGTCACTAGCTCCCAAAGAGCCTCGCTCTTCAGGACAGCCGCAGCGGACAAAGATAATTCTTATGCGCGCTGCTTTAGAAATGAGACTCCGTCTGCTTTCGCAGACACCTCATTTCGGCAATTCATAAGTATACTCTAAGATTCGTTTCCAAATAATAACCCACATTTTCTTTCGGGGTGAATGACTAAACCCATTTCTTTTCTAAAGAAAGGGGCTATGGCTTCGAACTCCAGACTTCCGGCTAACTCAGTCGTACATATCCTGTATTAGAGGTGGACATATAAGACCGGCGCTCTAACCAACTGAGCTACGGGCCCAAACACGCGACAGACAATTTGTTACCGACTGAAGCATGTTCCAGATAAAATGCTGTAGCGAACGTTTTTAATAGTTATTTTCGTTACCTTAACATGCGTTTAGCAACTATCGTACTATTTTTATTTATCTTAACTGGGTTATTTTTCTCTTCTTCCTATAAGTTTACGCATCTTTCGGGAGGAGAACAGGTAACGAGCATAGAAACAGATACCGCAATCGCAGTAAAAACAATCTATGTTGCAGCTAATTATAACTCGGTTTCGAACTCATGTATTCAAGATAACGCCAATTCTTATGTCGAATTAACAAATGTTCCAGAACTTGGTTATGTAAAACTTTTTGACGGGCAAAGTACAACATTTAATGTAAAGGAAACTGAAACGCAGAAAGATGTACCTGTGAGATTAAAGGTAATCGCGGAAAGCGCTACTCTCACTAAAACAGGCAGTTCTGGAAATTATCATTGCACAGTAAGCGATCAGGAAACTGAAGTAAATATTACTATAAGTGGCGCAACATATTGTATTGATCCTGACGGATATGATCAAGTAAATGATATTCGAATGGCAAATGGAAGAGATGATGGATATATGATCGCAGAAGTGGCAGGCGCAAAACATATTGATCTTCGAAAAGTTCGCATACTACCGGCACAGGGAGACGAATGCATTAATTCAACTAGGATAAGAGAAAGAGTTTGTGGAAACAATGATCTCGGAGGTACGAGTATTAGAGACTGTGCTACCAATGAAGTTTGTACCAAAAACCAAACAAACGGATATGATTACTGCACTACAAAACAGGCATTTTGCGAAGATACTGATGGGAATGATAAAAATACACAAGGAACAGTAAGAACTGGGATAAAAGTTAATGGTGTAGTATATGGGATTCCAACCGGCAGTCTCGATTCATGTATTGATGTGAATACTGTAAAGGAAATAACATGCAGTGGAAATAATAAAGTAGAAACAAACGTTGCCTGCGATCCTGGCTATAGATGTAGCGATGGAAAATGTATAAGCGCAGGCGTAGTTGCATTTTGTACAGACAGCGATAATGGCGAAACATTAACTATTAAAGGAGTCACGCGTACAGGAACGAAAAATCAGGACACGCTTATCGAGATAAACGCGAGCGAGGAAGAAGATAAGTGCCTAGACGTCAATACAGTAAGAGAATATGTCTGTAACAGCAATTCAAGAGTTCCGAGAGATAAAAATTGTCCTGATGGAACATATTGTACTGATGGAAAATGCGGTGCAGTAAATGGCGCTAATACTACTTATTGTACGGAGAATGATGCTGGAAGAGATTATTATGTTAAAGGA
>JAHFGR010000072.1 GCA_023247345.1 Microcaldota archaeon
CGGTACACAAACAGTAAATTACGGAACTGTTTTCAGCATAACGAACGGAAGAGATTCTAGTACTATAAGCATTGGCACATTTTCTAACCCAGGAAATCTTGGATCATCCTACACGATAAGAGTGGAAATTTCTTATACTGATCTTTCAACTGGTTTTGCTTACCGTGACAGCGGTACTGTAACAGGAAAAGTTAGCTAGATTTTTTTCTTATTTTTTATATTTTTTTTATTGAAAATAGGAGAACACATAGATTTAAACAAAGAAAAGTCCTTTCAATAAAGTTTCTAATAAAAATCCAACAATAAAAAAGACTCCTAGTGAAACTATTAGCAATATAGGGATATAAGAAAAACCTTCTGATTCTTTGCCTCTTGAAATAACACCTGCCGCAAGCGCGCCAAAGAATGCAGTGATAACTATTGCGAATATTGAAAATAAGAATATCAATTCTGGTGAAACAACAGAAGTTGCTTTAAAGAACGGGAGTTGAGCTGATGCCTCAGCTGTAATATTAACTCCTATTTTCTGTCGCATTGTTGATACTATTTTAATCAAAAAATTAGCAACTGCGTATAGCAATGGCGCGCCAACTGCTGCAGCAGCAAACATAAACAACTGATATATGAGCACAGTTGCAGAAACCTCTTTTCTTATTGCAGAAAATCTTCGTATGTCTAAGGCAGTATTCTCAAGAAGGTCAGCAAGTTTGCCGCCAGAATTAACTCCTTCTACAATCAATCTAATTGTTTTAGAAAAAATTTCCGAGCGTATTCTATTCGTCATATCCATTAAAGCTTCAGTTAGCGGTTTTCCGGCTATTGTTTCTTTTGCTGCCTTGTCTATTTCCTTGGCCAATGGCCCGAATTCCTTTCTTGCGGATAGCAGTAATGCCCGATCATAAGTAATGCCACTTCTTATATTGCTAGCCATGATGCCAAGAAAATCAGGAAGAGTTTCCTCAATAACTGCGGTTCTTCTGTTTGCTGTTACAATTAATAATGCAAATATGAAAATTTCAAAAACAAAAAATGTTACCTCACCGGCTAGGAAAGCGATGTCTATCGAGTAATTAAAAAATATTAAACCGACACCTATCGCAAAGCCTAACCCATAAATAAGCATTTTGATTATAAAATCAGCAGGATCATAATCAAGATCACAAAGATTAAGAAGCATTCGAACTTCTTTCATAATTCTTTTTTCTATGCTCATAAAGCCACCGTCGGCCTTCTGCTTTTTATAAGGCCTATGAAAATTATCTGAACTACTACCATTAATATCAAAATAACTGACAACGTGATTTCATTAACAGGAACATCTGCAAGAGTGCTAATGATAGTTAAAAAAATCAGACCCATTGTCGGAGCTATAATGCACATCAACATATAGAATAGAGCGAGCGGATTTAGCTGCGACCCATAATTTCTAATAGCGATTCTTTGTTCATTTGAAAGAAATTCTACAACATCCTTTAGGACAAAACCAATATTTGCGCCTGCCTTATTTGCGTTTGAGAGTTGCCACATTGCTCTCCGATAGTAATGCGACGAGCTTGCTGCTGCACTTTCTTCCAATGCCTGCGTAAGCTCTTTCCCGCCCCTAACTTCTTTTACTATTTTCTTAAATTCCCTGCTTATGGTACCATAATTAAGATTTGGATCTTCGTATTCTTCGCTTATGGACGCCAACGAATCAAAAAATGGTACGCCTGCGCTTGTTTGTATCATCAGATGGCGCATTGCAAAAAGAAGGTTTCTTTCTGTTTCGAGCTTCTTTTTGCTCGATACCCATTTAGGAAAAATCAGAATATACGAGAATATGGCTAATGAAATTATTAAAGAAATGAAAAATATCATTAATCTTATTTTTAGATCACCAAGCAGATGATTTCTGTAGGCATAAATAGCAAAGATAGAGCCGATAACAAAAAAATAAAATGTGAATGTAAGAAGCGCGCCGCTTATATATTCTTTACTATTAAGCTTGCTTCCAGTTTCTTCTAATTCTAAATCCAATGAAGGAAAAAATTTTACAAATATTGAACTAAGAGGATGAAAACCTCTTACCAAATTTCGAACAGGTTTGTAAGGAAACGGCATTAAAGGAATAGTATCGATCATTGCTCGCCCACCTGTTTTAGCAACGCCGAAGAGTTGTCATAATATGCTGAAATTATTTTTCCAACCTCGTCCACTGAGTTTATGTTTTTCTTTACTAAGTATTCCAGAACGGACTTCTTTTCCTGTAAATTTTTCTTTATATCTTCATCGTTCATATTAGTGTAAGTTTTAATTGATTCCAGCAACCTTAAACTTGGCTCAGATGGCGAAATTACGTCTTTGTAGGGTCTCCATCTATAAATTATATTCTCCTTTATTCCTTCTCTTTCACTGGGGACAATTTCGCCTATTTCAAAAATCCTTCTTATATTACTTCTTCTGTCCCTATACATGGAAACTATTAAATGCAATGATTCCATCATTACTGCAGGGATACTGATGGGGGGGCTGTTCAATCTTCTCACGGTTTCAGAAACAGTTTCTGCATGTAATGTAGCGCATACGCTATGGCCAGTGTGCATAGCTTCAAATAATACCTGCGCCTCTTCTGCTCTTCTTATTTCGCCAACGATTATTCTGTCCGGCCTCATTCTTAGCGAATTGATCATCAGGTCGAGCATACTTATCTGTCCTGTTCCTTCACTCGTTGGTTCGCGCACAACAAGCGGAACCCATTGCAAATAAGATGGCAAAGTCATTTCTCTGGTTTGTTCTATGCTTACGAGCCTTTGGTTTTGTGGGATAAATATAGAAAGGACATTAAGCAGACTTGTTTTTCCAGCGCCCGTACCGCCGGAAACGATTATATTGGTTTCATACTGTATCGCCAACCAAAGAAGTGCGGCAACTTCTGTTGAGATAGTTTTTAGTTTGATATAATCGATAATTGACCAAGGTTTGCGGGCAAATTTTCTTATTGTAATCGTATTTCCAAAGTAGGATATAGGAAATAATGTTGCGTTGACACGGTCGCCTGTCGACAGATACGCATCCAGCAACGGGCTTTGCGTATTTACCTGCCTTCCCACGCCTCGAGCAATAGAACTGGCATAATTCCATATCTGACTTTCTGTATTCATGAATAAATTTGTTTTTAGCCAGCCATATTTTCTATGATAGACCCAGACAGGATAGCTCGAACCATTTATACATATCTCTTCTAACCAGTCATCTCTTAACAAAAATTCTATATCACCTAATCCAAGCATCTCCTGCACTATCCTCCTAGCAATAAAATCTAATTTTTGCTCTGGAAGATGAGGAATGCTGTCCCTGACCATTTTCTTACTAAGTTCGAAAAATTTTGTTTTAAGCTGTTCGGACATTTTTATATTAAGTGCTTCCTGGGTAGATATTGTTATCTTCTTCAAAAGCTCCGTCTTTATATCATCTACAAAAGCAGTTGTTGCTTCTTCCAATTTTGGCACATTTAGGCTATACGTCCAGACGTACTCTCCTTCATTTTTAGTTACACTTACCTTTGCTTCTAAATTGCCATCCTTTATGATATAAGAGTCTTCCAAATTATTTTTCATGTTTAATCATCCTCAATATCCTTTGGACGAATCGTCGTCCAAAAACTCATTAAAGTTTAGGAAACTTTAATATCGCGCCTTTAAAGAAAGAATATTCAACTCTAATAACATGGTGCTTAGTCAGTATCTCCCCTAACTTCTCAACAGTTTTAACTGATAGACCTAACTCTTTTGCGATCTTTGTAGCTGGAACTGCACGCTCTCTTTTAACTATCTCCAATATTTTATCTACCTCTGTATCCATTTTAAGGCCTACTTCTTCGGTTACTTCTTCGGTCACTTCACCTAGTTCTTTTTTGTATTCGCCCTTTGCAAATTCTTTTAAGAAGAAATTAACTATATCATCACCAGTTACTATGCCAACTACCTTGCCTTTATCAATAACTGGCAGACAATACGGTCTTGCGACTATGTACGGCAAAACAGATAGTAGCTCTTGATTAGATCGAAGAACGATTTTTGATTTTTTTGCAAGCATACCTGCGGTGACTTTCTTTATCTCTTCTATTGGAGTTGGTTTATCCTTTTTCCATAAAAACAAGAAGCGCTTAGGGGTAAAATATTTTACAATTCCTATCTCGCTCACTACACCGATAAATTCTCCACTGTCAAAAACTGGCGCAGAGGTTATTCGTTCCTTGGCAAATGTTTTTACAACATGCTCTAACTTGTCATCTGATTGAAACGATATGAAATCTGTTCGCATAATATTGCTAACCTTCAAGAATTATCACCTGTCCAATTTTCTCAATTTCTCTTCTCTGAGTAACATTAATAATGTTTCTGCCAAGCTCCGCATTTGAACTGCTATTGAGCAACAAAGTAGTTCTTGTGATAGTGCTCATGTTAATATTGTAATTTATCGTAAGCGCTGCCGGAGAATTTATCTGTATTGTTATTATCGACTGGTTTTGAGAGTTAAGTAATCTCAGTTCGCTGTAAGCTGACTTGTTCAGATATGTCGTATTTGTCAGAGTTCCGTCTGTGCCTTGGAGGCCAACATGTAAAGACATCGCATTTGGGTTACTCTGTGAAATACTAGAAAGATTAGTCCAGTTTAATCTGGGGGTCGGTTGGTTGATTATCAATAAAACATTATAACCAACGACGTTGCCTGAACTTGATGCTGTGTTTTGGGGGATTATGCTCATCCTTCCTAATGTATGATTTACGATTATACTTTGCGGTTGGATATAAATAACCGGCAAAGATGCTTCACTTATGTTTATCGAAACATTGACCAATGCATACGCTTCAACAAAACTTTTGAAACGAGAGAGATCTATTGGGTAGTTTATCATGTTGGAAAAATTTTCCTGAAATGTTATGTTATTTCCGACTGCAGTTACATTGACAGCGTCGATACTGACTATTTGTTTTACCCCATATGCTGCTGTATCAAATTGCATGTTAACTCGCTCAAATTTGGACAATTCGGTACCCACTGCTCTAAGCGAATTATTATATAATGCAATAGATAAGAGAAGGAATAGAAGGGCAATTATTAGCAGTGCCATGCTGAGACTCATCAATGCTCCTTTCTTTATTTTGCCCATAGCGTCAACCTAGCTGTTCCGTAATTACTAATTCTGTTGTTCTGGAAAACAATGAATTCTCTTTGTGAAGTAACTGAAGAAGTTCCGCTGCTAGCGTTTTTCTGAAAGCTTAGACTTCCCGCGAGCACAAAACCATTACTGTTATTACTGTAATTGTAATAATTAATATCCATCTTCCATTGCAGTGAGGACGAGACAGTATTATTTATTGAATTATTTATGAACGTGCTGTTAAGCGTAGCCAGATCGCCTACTTTGTCTAGCGAGATAAGCAGATCATCTGCCTGCTTTTTTAGCACGATCTGGGAAAACGAATCTAGTTTTGCCTCTGCAGAAAGGAAGTATACTGCAATCAATGCAATAATCAGAATAACCACAGCAAGCATCGCATCTAATGAGAATACAAATCCCTTTGGATTAACCATAAACCGTTAACCTCATTCTTACTTTCTTGTTATTTAGAATTGCAAATCTGGTTATTGCTACGATATTATTTCCTGAAATCGATGAATTTCCAGTTTCATATAATCTGCTTCCATTAAGGTCTTCTACATAAAAATAAAATTCAGAGGTTACACCGAGCAGGTTTTTCGCATTGCTGTAAGATATATTGGTAAAATTACTGAGTTTACTTGAACTTAGAACATTCGAAGACGTCGCTAATCCGAGCATCTGAATGTTTGCAGTATTATTCGTCCAATTGGAAGGCAGGCCAGGGCTTTTCAATAGAATGTCGCTGATAGAAATTGCAGTATATTCCATTCCATTCTTCTTTATGTTATTCTGGGCCGAAAGTATGCCATTGAACCAAAAGACCATTGCAAAAACTAGTAGTATTACGATCACTACGCTTGCCATGATCATGTCCACTGAGTTTAACTGTCCCTTTTTTCTATCGTATTTTTTATTAGGTTTTTCATCATCATCATATTTTTCATGGAACAACAATAATCGCCCCGCTGTTAATACGCATGGTTGCGTTTTTTTGAAGTATGAAGGATGCTGCTCCGCTGGAATTCGTGATATTGGTTGTTTGCAACGCGCATCCTATGCCAGATGTAGCAAAGTCTACTTTTACAATGCGCGAAGCTGAAGCGATCCTGATAGTATAATCCTTTCCGTTAAATGTATCTGTCAAATTGAAAGTGTAGCTTGAATTGCCACCCAATGCAGCAATTGAGGATATAGAAGATGAAACCTGCACACAAATTTTGTTTGCTGACAAGGTATCGTTGATCTGGTTTGCCTCGCTTATGTTTAAGGCGTATACAACAACAACTAAAGTAAATAGCAGTATAACAAAAAAAAGCATGATCAGAAATTCCATGCTTGCCTGTGCCATCATATATATTTTCACC
>JAHFGR010000073.1:0-3074 GCA_023247345.1 Microcaldota archaeon
GGTTGGTATATGCCAAATGCTGAAACAGGCATTCCACATGGAGAAGAAGTAACAGAAAGTCCAGTTGCTAGATATCTTTGGAGGTTAGAACACTCTTCTTATTTGGGTTCTGTTGTTCGTGTCTACGGCGGCTTCGGCTACGGCAACGGGAGGGGCGTCGGCCTCAACCTTAGGCCGTTTGGTGGTTTCGGGGTGGCGTTGGTTCCGCTTGCGGTTATACCAGAAAAAAGTGATTCACATGATTAGTTCACAAAGATTAGTAAGAGCTGCTCCTATCGATATGCGAGCAAACTATCCATTCAAAAGATTTAACCCAGAAGTAGCCCAGCCAGTAAGACAACCAGATGTTACCGGCCAAGCATATCACGAACAAGTAAAAAGAACAAGACAAATGCTACGAAGCATGACCCCCGAGCAGGTATTAGAAGTAATAGAATTTCACAGAGATTTAACATTTTTTGAAGCGTTCGCCTTAGCGCAAAAAGAAGGCAAACTAATAATTCCAAATGATGTTCACGATCGAATTTTAACCGAAACAACAGATGAGCAATATCTTAGACAGAATTATCCAGTATGGATAGGAACTTTAGTTATTTACGAGGTACCAGATAAAAAATTCGGTAAGAATGTTGTTTTTAGTTGGAAAGATAATAACGACATAGAATATTCCATTTCATTTGAAGTACCAAAACAATTCAGAGGAAAAGCAAACTGCGCATTAGTAATTGAACATCCAGACTTTGAACTAATTGAGTTAGGAAATAATAGATACGAACTAAAAGTTGATGTACTGAGTGTCTATCAAATTGAACAGTTTCCTAGGAGAGATGGTTGGTACATGTATGATGCTAAAACAGGTATTCCTCATGGTAGAATGGTAAACGAAAGTTCAGATGCAAGACGTCTTTGGAGATTAGAAGATTCATCTTATTTGGGCCCTGTGGCTTGCAGCGTCGACGTCGACGGCGACGTCAGGTGGCGGTACGTCAGGGCCGGCTACAGGTCGTCCGGCAGGTTCGGGGTGGCGTTGATTGGCCTGGGAGAGGCCGCGCCGAAATAAAGATCAAATTAAATAACCTCAACAACAAGTTTTTTCTTTCCTTCTGGACGGATTATAACTTCTTCACCCTCAGTAAGGCCTAAATACTCAGCCATTTGTTTTTTTATTCTAACCATTAATGAATTTCCATTTCTCGAGATTTTTGTTTTCTCAGCTAATCCAAAAATACCCCGTTCTTTGGTTTTCTGTTGAGCCATTTTGGCGCTTTCTTCAGTTAATAAAGTTTCGCCACATTTTTTGCAGATAAAACCTTCAAATTCACCAAGTTCATGGCCTAAATATTCTTCCTTTACTTTTCCTTTTTTTAATTTAGAATTACACATCGGGCATAGCATATAATCACCTCAATAAACTGTCATTATTATAATATAATTTTGCGATTTTTCAAATACTACTTCGATAGCTCCCATCTTGGCATGCCACTTGCTTTCTTTGTCTTTTGCAGATCACACCGAACAAATAAAAATCTTAACTAATCATCTAATTCATGGGTGTCATAGATCCAATCGCGCTTAAAAAAATCTGGATGGACGGAAAGATTGTTGCATGGCCAGATGCGAAGGTGCATGTACTGACGCATGCGTTGCATTATGCTACTGCAATTTTCGAAGGAATCCGCTGCTATTCAACTAGGCGCGGTCCGTCTGTTTTTCGTTTGACCGATCATCTTGCTCGCTTGTATCGCGGCGCTAAAGTTTATCACATTGAAATTCCATATAAATTAGAACAACTTCGAAGCGCTACCTTTAAATTAATAAAGGAAAATAAAATCGATCATTGTTATGTTAGGCCGATTGTTTATCTTGGTTATAAAAAAATTGGATTAAGCATGAAAGGTGCGCCAGTGCAAGTTGCCGTTATACCTGTGCGTTTTGATCATTACTTCGATGAAAAACTCGCGAAGCGTGGTTTGCATTGTAAAATTTCTTCTTGGAGTAGGTTATCTATAACTGCGCTTTCGCCTCATGTCAAGGCAAGTGCAAATTATCTTAATTCCGTACTCGCCAAGGCAGAAGCAGAGCGCGAAGGTTATAACGAGGCAATCATGCTCACAGAACAAGGACATGTAAGCGAAGGCACTGGAGAAAATATATTCATAGTGCGAAAAGGCAAGCTTATTACCCCACCATTTTACGATGATATTCTTGGTGGCATAACCCGAGAATCAATTATCGAAATCGCGCGGGATATAGGATATGTTGTAGAGGAAAAATCGATCTTGCGCGATGAGCTTTATACAGCAGATGAAGTATTTCTAACAGGCACTGCGGCAGAAGTAATCCATGTAAGTAAAATAGATGATATTACTATTGGCAATGGCAAAAAAGGTCCAGGTCCAATCACTAGCAAGGTCCAAAGCGTATTTTATAAAGCAGCGCGTGGTGAGCTTCCAAAATATGAGAAATGGTTAGAGTTCGTCAAATAACGTATTTTGATATAAAGTGTAAATGTATAAAGTTATAAAAAACGATAAAAAGAGTAAATTTAAAAAGACTTCTAGACACAGTTATATTGTTTATTTGGTGGTGTTATGATTGATTATAAAGCTGATATCAGATCACTTGCAGTTGAAGACAAGCTAATCGATTCTATCAAGGATCTTTGCAATAATCATGTAAAGGCAACAGATGATGCTGAAAAGACGATTATAGAATCAGCATTTGCTAGAGCTATAAAATTCTTATTAAATAAAGCAGTAGATGGAGAAGAAGATAGACCCGTAGGAACGCTTAGATATGCTGAGAATACAGATTACGAACAATTGATCGGTATAATTGATGGTGGTCTATCTGATGGTTTGTTGATTAAATTAATTGAAATCTTAGAAGATACAAAAAGAGGTAAAAAAGGATACACTGTCTACCAGGGTATCTCTAATCATTTGATGAAAGTTTTAACCTCTTCAAAAAGAACATATCTCGATGCGCTCATTTTTCGCTTAGTAGACCTATGCGAAGTCTTTAGTTTAATACATGGTCATTTTGATTTTTTCAATTCAGCAGTATCTGATTCT
>JAHFGR010000073.1:3084-6464 GCA_023247345.1 Microcaldota archaeon
AGAAGCAAGACCAGGATTATCTGCTGATGTTAAAACAGCAGTTGAAAATTTAATAAAAGAGCTATCGTCAAAATGCGCTGTAAAAGGAGATGTTGAAAGTTTTATTACTTTGCTGGAAATAGACGACCTTAGTCAAGATGTAAAAGATGCTCTAAAAAGTGAACTTCCTACTGCAATTCGAGCTTGCGAAATCGCTGGCAACATCGAACTTGTTTTATACGCTTATAACAGAGCACTCTACCTTTCAGATATTAAAAGTATTGCAGAAGCAGCTCTTCCTAATGCGCTACGCAATGCTGGCAAAAGGGCAGATGTTAGCAATCTATGTCATTTTTATTCTAGCATACCTGAAAGTATGAAAAGCATCGCAGAAGAAGCATTAATCAAAGGATTGACAAAAGCAGCAGGAAAAACAAAGCTAGGAAATTATTCTGCTTTTGAAATTGTTATGGATTTAGAAGACATCCCAGATTTTGTAAAGTTTGTAGCGTTCTATATATTAGATAAACTTGGTGGACAAGTGCAGCCAATTTTTGACCTACTTTCAAAGCCAAACGCGCCTCGCCAATTAAAAGACATGTTTAAAGGATTAAACAGTATTCCAAATATTCTTGAATTAGTTAGAACTACTGTTCAGGCTAGAACAGATGTTAAATCTGTTTTGGACTCAAAAATAAAACCACCAAATCGAGGCGAAAGATTGCAAGAAGTTAGAAGACAAACTATCTAATAATTTTATAAATTTTCTTATTGTTATTTCCTTATGCGAGTTTTATCTTTTTTGGTTCTATTTATTCTGTTTCTCGGTTGTAGTGCACAGACCGCAGAAGACCAGACTGAAAAAAAAGATCAGATTAAAGTTCCTACATTTAATGAAAAAAATGAACTTAACACTACTAAAAATAAGTCTGTGGAGCTGGAAAAACCAGTAGAAAAGTTACCATCGTGTTCTGATACAGATCCAGAAGATAATACTCTTGTTAAAGGTACAGTTAGTATGGGTGGGAAAAGTTTTTCTGATACGTGTGTTGGTTCCAAGTCAGTTGAGCAATACTCCTGCATTGATTCCGAAGTAAACTCCTCAACAATCAGTTGTCCTGTAGATTATAGCTGCCAAGATGGTGCGTGTGTTAAAGTGGAGTTGCCAAAATGCACTGACAGTGATGGGCAGGATTTTTTCAATAAGGGTCAAGTAGTTTCCGGAACCCAAATCTATCAAGATAATTGTGCATCTCCAGATGTTTTAAGAGAATACTATTGCCAGAACGATGCAATTCAGAGCATATTGCGAAACTGCCCTATAAATAGCAGATGCGAAAATGGCGCTTGCACAATTGTATTACAAAACTGTGTTGATAGCGATAGTGGGCTTAATGAAAGCACTTATGGCGAGGTTAACATAACCGAACCAAGTGGCATTATTACTACTTACGAAGATAAATGCGAGAGTAGAGATTATCTAATTGAGTATTATTGTATCGGATCAGAATTACAATCGCAGCGTGTTGGGTGTATTAGAAGCAGAGGTGAAGAATGCTTGCGTGCTGCATGCCAAAAACCGCGCGAATGTACAGATACTGATGGCGGGATAAATTCTTCTGTAAATGGTACTGTTCATGTCATAGATAAAACTATCGATCTAACACCTCGTGAATATTCTTATGATGACGCCTGTCTAAATAGTAATAAACTGAAAGAATATTACTGTACAGAAGATGGCAGGGCGGTTTCCCAAGAGATAGAATGTAATAATTGTAATAACGGTTACTGCCAGTAGATACACTTAAACCAACCATAAAACCACCATTCTTATAAAATCGCTGCCAAATACAAAACTTAGTAAATTCTTCGGATTATACTATCATCGTGTCAATTGACATCGAGACAAAACTTAGAATATATATGCTTATCGCCAGTCGTTATAAAGCTTTGATATCTGAAAAAGAACAGAAAAACATCAGTGAAATCCGGCAGCGTTGCTCTCCATACGGTGAATTCGTTAAAAAACTCAAAGAACGCCTGGCAGGAAACGTAGTAAACTACTCGTATGAACAGGATTTTTTGCATGCTGTTGAGCGCGTTTTAGAATATTCCAGAACAATAAAGAATTTTGAATTACTCATTACTTTTTGGATGACCTTTGAAGAAATCGACGAAATCAAGGCAGCCAATCCCATGGATAAATCAATATTGATAACTGCGTTGCTGCGTGCATTTGGTAGCGAGAACGTTCGCGTTTTAGTTACAAAAAACAACCGAAGTTATGTTAGCTTTGACCAAAGTAATAAAAAGTACGTTGTAATTCCTGAGTCTGGCTCTTTGCTCGTTGGAGATGACGCAAATAAGCTAATTGAAGACAATCCATTGGCCTATTCTTTTAGTGATCTAATTTACGAGAGTTATGAAGAATAGAATATAAATCTAATCATCCTAAATTTTTCTATGCATGAAATCATAAAATATTTATTTGAAGCTGGCATGCTGAAGCATGTTAAGCGCAGCGGTTGGTGGGCATGCAAGATTAATGATCCAGAAAGCGTTGCAGAGCATACTTTTCGCGCGGCAGTAGTTGCATTTATTCTTGCAAAGCTCGAAGGCGAAAGCGATGAAATAGCGAACAAACTATGTAGCGCTGCGGTTTTTCATGACATGCATGAAACGCGCATTCTCGATTTGAACAAGATCGCTGCAAGATACATAAATAAGCAGGAAGCCATAAGCAGGAAGGTTGAGGAAGACCAGATAAGCTTATTACCAAGCAATGCTCAGAGCGCATTAAAAAATTTACTTTTTAATCTTAACGAACGCGAAAAAACAATACTCAAGGATGCAGATCTTTTGGAAATGGCATTGCAGGCCAAGGAATATTTGGAAATAGGATACAAAGACTGTGAAGACTGGATTAAGAATGTTGAAAAACGCTTAAAAACTAAAAGCGCCAAAGCTTTGCTACAGCAGATTAAAAAAATGAGTTCTAAAGAATGGTATATCGGATTAAAAAAATTGGATTAGGTTGATTAGATGGGAGATTGGAAAAAAGATGTTGAAGTGACACGAACTAGTATTATACCTAATTTCAATTTTAGAAAATATTATATAGATGTAAATAAAGAAGTTATGATAATGCAAGCCTTTAAAATTACTGATCAGGACAGTCTAGATATCTCCTCCAAAATAACTGATTTGTGGCTAAATTTTCTTTTAGAAAAATTCAAGAAACAAAATCCCAAATTAAAAGGTCGAAAGTTGCAAATAAAATTTGGAGAAAAATTGTGGAGTGCGATAGATGGCAAGAGAGTGGATTTATCATGGACATTGAAACAAAAATAGAATTAGTAAAAAGAAAACCGACAGAAGAGATTGTTACAGAGCAAGATTTG